>JAASTM010000139.1 GCA_021767325.1 Spirochaetales bacterium | reverse complement strand
TGCACCTATGCACTGACCGCCGATAAGATGGAGCTGAAGTTTGCCGTAAACGGTGCAGCGATGGGTTCCAGCGCACCTCTGCAGGCTAGCCAGACAGTCGAATTCGTACTAAAGGCCGGCGGCGCCCTGGACTACGTAGATATCATCAAGAACGGTACAATCCTTACCCGCTACTCCCAGCCTGATTTTCCCCAACCCCCCGCCCCGGAAGACTCCGGTGCAGCCTCATCCGGCAGGTCCCACACCCTGCTCTTCCTGGAGCTCGGATGGGGCGAGCGGAACAAAGAGTTCAACTGGGATGTGCAATTCGGAATCGATAAGGGACGGATAGAAGCAGTGGACGCCCGCTTCCGCGGCGGCGAGGTCGTCTCGCCTTTAGATGCGACCCAAGGCAGTGGCAGCAGTTTTACCTCGGCCTGGGAGCAGGCAGACGCGTCCACAGTCAGATTTGTCACCAAGACTTTCGGAAACCCGACCAACAGCACCTCGGCCACACAGGGTATGGCGCTGGAGGTCGAAGCCGATCCGCAGGCCGAGATATCCGTCCGCATAAACGGCACGACTTACCAGGTAGCGCTGCAGGAACTGCGCCAGCGTGCATTTGTCGGCTATACCGGCGGATTCGACTCTCCGGCCTTCAAACTGCACAGGGCACCCGGCGAAGAGGAGTTCATCTGGAGCGGCGCATTCGAAGATCCCGACCGCAGCCCCGGCTACTACTACCTCCGCGGACGGCAGCAGAACGGCGCCTGGGTCTGGAGCTCGCCGGTCTGGCTGCAATAGCTGCTACTCAAACTCACCCGATTCGGGGCTGTACGCATCCGGCTTATTAAGCAGTGCCCCGGGTGGGCCCTGTAACCAGCCCTTCAGCAGCGGGTCGCCGGTCGATTCCATCCAACAGCGTAATTGAGCCTCGAGCTCCGACCTCACCTCCAGATACTCCGGATTGGTGCTGCAGTCGTGACTCTCAGTCGGATCCAGCGCAAGATCATACAACTCCTCTACAGCGACCTCCCCGCTGAAATACCCGTGTCTGGCAAGAAAGTCTTTGCCGGGCGAATCGTCCACATTCACCGCCAAACGATGGGCTTTCGGTGAATAGCGGCGAACCAACTTGTAACGCCCGGTTCGAACTGCCCGGGCCGGTTCATAGGCGGCATGAAACGAGGTTTCGGTAAACAGGTGCGAATGGAGCTGCCACTTTTCGCCCCGGATCAACGGCAGCAGAGATGTACCGCGTAGAGTATGGGGCGCGCTAGTACCCAGCAACTCACAGATCGTAGGATAAACATCGAGCTGGCTGACCATTGCATCAAGCACCAGCGGACTATAACCGGGCACTCGCAGCATGAGCGCAACCCCGGTTCCGCTGTCTTTCAAGGTAGCTTTCATATCCGGGAACGCCGGACCGTGGTCGGTAGTGAACAGTACCAGTGTGTCCATATCAAGGCCGGCTCGTTCGAGTGACTGCATTACTATTCCAACACATTGGTCGACTGTTTCTACAGCCCGGTGAAATGCAGCCGTATCTTCGCGGTGTTCTGGAGTGTCAGGAAGCGGGTGCGGGGGCCGGACCCAGTCGGAGCGACGGTCTCTACCGAGCTTTGTGTCAGGCGCAATCGGAAAGGGGCGGTGGGTATTGAGCATGCCGAAAGAAAGGAAAAACGGCTCGACCGCAGATTCCCTGCCGTCGCGGGGGCCACGGGCTGCACGCTCCTCAATATACTCCGCTGCACGGCGGGCATTCTGCAGGTCATAGTCGGCCAAATCGTGGATCCCGCGATCATAATACTCGTCCGGACTATCCAGTATGCGATCATATCCGATCAGATTTTTCTTGGGCGCCACATGCTGCACTCCGCAGAGCGCAGTCCTGTACCCTGTTTTTTTAAGATGCGACACAATGTGCATCTGGTAGTCATGCAGGGAAAACCCGCGATGTGCCAGTCCGAGCATCCCGTTTTCATGCGGGTAAGTACCGGTCAACAGACCGGCGCGGCTCGGCGAACAGGTCGGCGCAACACTGTGGGCATTCCGAAATACCACCGAATGTTCTGCAAGATTCTGCAGGTTCGGAGTATCGACCGGATAACCATAGGGGCCAATACAACGTCCGGTATCGTGGGTGTGAATATACAGAACATTCAGCATAAATCGCCGCTCCTAATACAAAGGTTTGCATAAAATTAACTAATACACAAGCATTTTTTGTACTACTGGGTCATATTTCCCCATATTTCACAGAAATTTCCATTTGACATACGCAATTTTTGGATTTATAGTTTAAATATATTGCAAACGATTGCATATGAAGAAGAATATTACTATAAAGGACATTGCAGAACTTGCTCGTGTAAGCCCGTCAACCGTTTCGCGCGGATTGAACGACAGCCCGCTGGTAGCTGAAAAGACCCGTACCCGCATCCAGAAGATTGCATTGGAACACGGATTCACTTTCAACACCAGCGCCCGCAGCCTTATCACCCGTAAAACCGGTATCATCGGCCTGATCTACCCCGAACACTTCAACGAATATCAGCACTCCTTCTATCTCACCCTTCTGATGAATAAAATCAGAGATGAATTGGAGGAGCATGAGTACGACCTGGTAGTGAAGTTTCGCACCAACAAAACCGGTACGGTTAATCATATCCGCCAGCTGGTAAACGGCAAGAAGGTCGACGGCTTGATTCTGGTTCATTCAAAAATAGAGCAGGCGGATCTCGACTTTCTGCACGAAAACGGGGTACCTATCGTACTCCTGCAGGCCCGCCAGCATTATGTAGATATCAACCGTGAAAACTGGGTCTTCGTCGACCACAAAAAGGGCGGATACATTGCTACCAACCATCTGATCGGTCACGGCCACAATTCAATTCTTTGCATGATGCTCGACAGCCCACAGTTTCAGTTTGCCGAACGGACCGAAGGATACAAACAAGCCCTGCGCGACAACAATATCGAACCGGATGAGTCTAAAATCGTACTGTGCGACGGAACCTTCGAGTTCAGTTATAACCTGGTCATGGAACGGCGGGACCTTTTACAGCAGGTAACCGCCATTTTCGCCCAGACCGATATCATGGCCCTGGGTGCAATCGAAGCACTGCAGGACCTCGGGATGGCGGTTCCGGATGACATCGCGGTGGTTGCGTATGACGATATCGAATTCGGAAAGCATTTCAGACCGAAACTCAGCACGATCCATCAGCCCCGCGATCAGCTGGCAGTGCTGGGCTGTGAACGGCTGCTTGAAATGCTCGACAGCGGCAGCACCACACCACCTATGCAGAGGCTGATAGAGCCGTATTTAATTGTACGCGAATCATGCGGTGCCGAGCGGTAAGCGCCGAACGGTAACCGAATGAATATTTTTGTATTTCTTAAAGGAGGAGATAGCATGAATAGGAAACTACTAGGTACACTCGTACTGCTTCTGGTTTCTGTAGGGCTTCTTTTTGCCGGCGGGCAGCAGGAAGGTGCCGCACCGGAACAGGAAGCACAGGCCGAGGCCGAACAGATTGAACTGCACTTTTTCCAGTTCAAACCTTATCTGGATGAAGAGTACAAGAAGTTCGCCGACGATTTCGAACAGGAGAACCCGAACGTAACCGTCACCACCGAAACAATCGGCGGAGGCACCCAGTGGCAAACCATTCTCAAGAGCAAGTTTGCCGCCGATGAGGGTCCCGACATCTTCCCGATAGAGGGGAAGGCCCAGTATGAGCTGTGGAACGAGTACATCGCCGATCTTTCCGGTGAACCCTGGATCGACAATGCGGTACCATTTGCCCTGGAAGGTGTGAACATCAACGGGAAGCAGATGGGTATGCCGGTCAACCTGGAAGGTTACGGCTACATCTACAACAAAGACATCTTCGAAGAAGCCGGCATCACCGAAACTCCCGGCACCCTCTCCGAACTTAGAGCTGCCGCTGAAAAGATCGAAGCTGCCGGCTACACCCCCTTTGCCACCGGTTACAGCACCTGGTGGGTCATCGGTTTGCACCTGTACAACGTAGCCTTTGCCCAGCAGGAGGATCCGGAAGGCTTCATCGAACAGCTGAATGCCGGAGAGGCGAAAATGGCCGAGAACCGGCTGTTCCAGGACCTGCAGAACATTGTCGATCTGACTGTCGAATACGGCGAAAAGAACCCCTTAACCACCGACCATAACAAACAGGTACAGATGTTCGCTAACGGAACCGCAGCAATGATTCAGCAGGGCGTGTGGAAAGAGGTCCCGATTTTCGAGGCCAACCCTGAAGCCAATATCGGTCTGCTGCCGATTCCATTGAACGACAGCGCCAAAATGGACCGTGTTCCAGTGGGAGTGCCGTTCTACTTCGTAGTCAACAAAACCTCCCCGGAACCGGTACAGACGGCTGCCAAGGATTTCCTCAACTATCTGGTCAACAGCAAAACCGGGCAGAAGTACATCACCGAGAACTTTGGCTTCATTCCGGCCTACAAAGGTGTATCGGCAGAAGCCCTCAAGGGCGTCGGAAAGGACATCCTGAAGTATGCCGAACAGGACAAAACGGTACCCTGGGTATTCGGCAAGTTCCCCGACGGTTTTGCAAACGAGGTTTCCAACAACATTCAGGCTTACATTGCAGACCGGCAGGATTGGGACACAACCCTTGAACGCCTCGATGCAGCCTGGCAAAAACTGAAATAAGCTACTATCATTGAAACTAACTGCGGGGCCTGGCTTGAAGCAGGCCCCGCTCTGCATTAAGGGAAGAGGATATGAACAATAGACGTATGCGGGATATTCGCGAGGATATCTTCTTTATCGGGCCGGGCTTTATAATTTTCACACTAATCGTTCTGTTCTCATTTGTACTGGGTATCTACTACTCTTTTACCGAATGGAACGGCGTGAATAAAGAAGCCGTCTGGGTAGGAATCGAAAACTATCTGCAGATTTTCAGAGGCGATGAACAGGCGGGAGTTTCCGCCATATTTACCCTGAAGTTCACTATAGCCTCGGTGATTCTGGCCAACCTGCTGGCTTTCTTTCTGGCGCTGGCACTGACGCTGCCGCTCAAGAACGCCAAACTGATGCGCACTATTATTTTTCTGCCGAACGTTATCGGCGGCATCATTCTTGGATTCGTGTGGCGATTTATATTTACCAACAGTTTTGTCAGTATCGGCGAACTCACGGGCATCGGATTCTTCGAGCTCCCCTGGCTCGGAACCCCAATGACCGGTTTCTGGGGCTCGGTGATTGTATTTGTGTGGCAGCGAACCGGATATCTCATGATGATCTATGTGGCGGCCATCGTCAGTATCGACGATACGCTCTTAGAGGCGGCTTACATAGACGGTGCTTCACAACTGCATATGCTCACCAGAATAATTATTCCGCTGACCGTACAGGCAATTACCGTATGTATCTTTCTGGCTCTCTCCTGGACTACCAAAATGTTCGATGTCATATTCGCTCTGACCAAAGGCGGGCCCTTCGGCTCCACCGAAACCTTTGCCATGAACATCTATTACGAGGCCTTTCAGTACAATAACTACGGGCTCGGCTCGGCCAAGGCAATTCTGTTCTTTATCGTGGTGGGCTTCATATCCACGGCCCAGGTACTGATTACTAAGAAATGGGAGGTGGAAGCATGATAACGAACAAATACTTCCCCCGCCTGTTTCTCATCGAAATGGCGGTACTGGTAATAGCGCTTATCTACCTCTCGCCCTTCTACTTCGTGGTTGTCAACTCACTCAAACCATTCGGCGAGATTATCGAGAACGCCGCATCGCTGCCCAGCACCATCCGCTGGGACAATTTCGTGAAAGCCTGGAACACGGTCTCCTTTCCGCAGGTGTTTCTGAACTCGCTGCTGGTCACCTCCTTCAGCATCGCCGGAATGGTGCTGTTGGGAGCTATGGCCGCCTGGCGGATGGTACGCCGGCCGCACAAAATCAGCGGCCTGATTTTCGTCCTCTTCGTCTCGGCAATGGTCATCCCCTTCCAGTCGGTGATGATCCCGATGGTAAAAGTGGCCAAAATGTTCGGCCTGCTGAACAGCATCCCGGGCATCGTGGTCATCTACTTCGGCTTCGGTATGCCGCTGACGGTCTTCCTGCTGCACGGCTTCGTAAAAAGTATTCCCAAGGAGCTTGAAGAGTCGGCCTACATCGACGGCTGCTCGACCTTCCAAAGCTTTTTCCAGATCGTATTTCCGCTGATGCGTACCATGGTGGTTACCGTCATCATCCTGCAGACCCTGTGGATCTGGAACGACTTCCTGCTGCCCCTGTTGGTGCTGTTCGACGAGAGCATCCGTACAATTCCCCTGGGTATTTTCAGCTTCTTCGGGCAGTATCTGAACCAGTGGGACTCAGCCCTGGCTACCCTGATTATGGGTATGGTGCCGATCATCATTTTCTTTCTGATTCTGCAGAACTACATCATCAAGGGTATTACCGCCGGCTCGATCAAGTCATAGCTTGACCTTGGCGGCGCCCGGGTTTTCGTTTAGGATTCCTGCATGGCACATAGAAACATCTTTGGCCGCGCGGGAATCTTCTTTTTT
>JAASTM010000138.1 GCA_021767325.1 Spirochaetales bacterium | reverse complement strand
GCCTTCATGGACCGCAGCATCCTCGAAGGCAACCCCCACGTGGTGCTCGAGGGAATGCTCATCGGTGCCCGGGCCACCGGCGCCCACGCCGGCTACGGGTACGTGCGGGCCGAGTATCCGCTGGCGGTAAAGCGGCTGAGAAAGGCAGTGGCCGACGCCCGGGAGGCCGGGCTGCTCGGACGCGATATCTTCGGAACCGGACTCGATTTCGATATACAGATTATGGAGGGGGCCGGCGCCTTCGTCTGCGGCGAAGCCAGTGCCATGGTTTCATCCATTATGGGCAACCGCGGAATGCCGCGGCCCAAGCCGCCGCGCACCGCCGAGCGGGGCTTGTGGGACAAGCCGACCATCGTCAACAACGTCGAAACTCTGGCCATGGTCCCCGGAATTATAGACCGCGGGGCGGAAGCCTACCGCAGCGCGGGAACTGAGAACTCACCGGGAACCAAGACCTTCGCCCTCACCGGACACGTGGCGAACACCGGGCTGATAGAGGTACCCTTCGGCACAACCTTGCGGGAGATAGTCTTTGAAATCGGCGGTGGGGTGCTCGATGAGTCCGGCGCCATCAACAACAACGCCTTTAAGGCGGTACAAATCGGCGGGCCTTCCGGCGGATGTCTTACCGCCGAACACCTCGACCTGCCCCTGGATTTCGACTCGCTCGACGAGGTCGGTGCAATGGTCGGCTCCGGTGGGCTGGTGGTAATGAACGAGGACACCTGCATGGTGCAGGTAGCGCGCTTTTTCATGCAGTTTACCCAGCACGAGTCCTGCGGCAAGTGTGTGCCCTGTCGCGAGGGAACCAGACAGCTGCTGGAGCTCCTGGACGACATAATCGAAGGGCGCTCAGATGCCCGAACCCTTGCCCTGCTGGAGGAGCTCTGCGAAAACGTGGCCGACTCCTCCCTCTGCGGACTCGGAAAATCCGCCCCCGCCCCGGTGCTCTCAACCCTCCGGCAGTTTCGCGCCGAGTACGAGGCGCATGTCGAAGACAAACACTGCCCGACCAAGCAGTGTACGGCCCTTACTTCCATCGAGATCAACCCGCAGCTCTGCAAGGGCTGCACCCTGTGTAAGCGCAAATGTCCGGTAGATGCAATCGAAGGCGAGCTGCGCCAACCGCACACAATCAACCCCGAGCTCTGCATCAAATGCGGAGCCTGTATCGAAGCCTGCAAATTCAACGCAATAACAGGAGGTGCTGCATGAGTACCAGCGCAACCGTAACCGTAGACGGCATGACCGTCCCCATCGAGGGCGAGAAAAACCTGCTCGTCCTTATTCGCAAAGCCAACATAGACGTTCCGACGTTCTGTTACCATAGCCACCTCAGCACCTACGGGGCCTGCCGGCTGTGCCTGGTAGAGATCGATGGTAAGAAAATCGACGCCTCCTGCGTCGTGCCCCCGAAAGCGGGCATGAATATACGGACGAGCACCCCGAAAATTCGCGCCATGCGCCGCATGAACCTCGAGCTCCTGCTGGCAAACCACCGGCAGGACTGCCCCACTTGCTCGCGGTCGGCCAGCTGCAAACTCCGCGACTTGGCCTCGAAAATGGGCGTTGAGAAGGTGCGCTTCCCACAGATCAGACCCGAGCGCCCCCTGGACGAAGGCTCAGAGGCACTGGTGCGCGACCCGAACAAATGTATTCTCTGCGGCGACTGTGTGCGCTATTGCAGCGAGGTGCAGGGCATAGGCGCCATAGACTTCGCTCACCGCGGCGAGGAGGTGGTGGTTACCCCGGCCTTCGGCCGCTCTCTCGGCGAGGTGGACTGCATCAACTGCGGCCAATGCGCCGCAGTCTGCCCCACCGCAGCCATCGTACCGAAAAGCCACATCGACCGGGTATGGGCCGATCTCTCCAGCGACGATACCTACGTGGTGGCCCAGATAGCACCGGCAGTACGGGTGGCCCTGGGTGAGATGTTCGACCTGCCGGCCGGCCAATCGGTCACCGGTAAAACCGCCCGCGCCCTCCGGATGCTCGGCTTCGATGCAGTCTACGATACCAGCTTCGGTGCCGACCTTACAGTGGCCGAAGAAGCGACCGAGTTCGCCCACCGGCGTCAGGCTGGTGAACGCCTTCCGATGTTCACCTCCTGCTGCCCGGCCTGGGTCAAGTTCGCTGAACAGTCCTTCCCGGAGCTGCTGCCGAACCTTTCGAGCTGCATGTCGCCCCAGAGCATGGTCGGCTCGCTTGCCAAACGCACCATCCCCGAACAACTCGGCATAGATCCCCAGAAAGTAAAAGTCGTGGCAATCATGCCCTGCACGGCCAAGAAGTATGAATCGCAGCGAGACGAGCTCAGCCGCGACGGCCAGCCCCTGGTAGACCACGTGCTCACCACCGCCGAGCTGGGCCGCATGATCCAGGAGACGGGAATCAGATTTGCCGACCTCAAGTCCGACTCCCTCGACCTGCCGATGGGGCTCAGCTCGGGTGCCGGAGTCATCTTCGGTAATTCGGGCGGAGTAGGCGAAGCGGTAGTCCGGTATCTTGCCGGCCGTGAGACCGGCGGCGCCCCTGCCCCGACCATGCCCATCGAGCTGGAACCGCTGCGCGGCGAGGCTGGTGTAAAGGCCGCCACCGTGGAGATCGCGGGAGAGGAGGTACGCATCGCGGTAGTTCAGGGCATCGCCAATGCCAAGCGCCTCGCCCATGAGGTGAAGGAGGGTAAGACCGAGTTCGACCTGGTCGAGGTGATGGCCTGCCCCGGCGGCTGCATCGGAGGAGCCGGCCAGCCGGTCAGCTTTGATCCTGAAACCCACCACCTGCGGCGCGAAGGCCTCTACGAGGACGCCGCCGCCCAGCAGCTGAGGCGCAGCAGCGACAACCCATTTATCGATACCTGCTATCGCGGTGTACTCGGCGGTGAACCCGGCAGCGAAGTGGCTCACCAGTTGCTGCACACCTCCTACCGCAGCCGAAAGCGAATCGCCGATGCACACATACCCCTGGTGCAGGGAACCGGCGAGCAAAAAACCACTGTGCGGGTGTGCGTCGGTACGAGCTGCTTCCTGCGGGGAAGCCAGAATTTGCTGACCACGCTCATCCACCGCATCGCCGAGGAGGGGCTCGAGGAGCTCGTGGATGTCAGCGCTACCTTCTGCAGCGAACACTGTGACCGCGGACCGACAGCGCATGTGGACGATGAAACGATTTACGGGGCCGACGTAGAAACGGTGATGGAGCGGCTGGCAGCCCGGGGGCGCGTCACTGCCTCAGTATAATTGATAGAATCGGATGGGAGCAGCTATCTGCTCCCGCCGATCTGCGGCCCGGAACCGGCGGCCTCTACCTGCTGCTACCACGGTCTTTATTTAGAGAAAGGCATATGATACAGTGCTGCCCGAAGCAGCACATTGAGACAGAACGGAGAGATTTTGAATGGCAAAGAAGAGAATTTTTAAGTGGATATTGATAGCTCTGCCGCTTCTGATAGTGGTGGGGATAACTTATATTGTCGGGGGCAGTTACTTCGAACACCGAAAACTGGTGGAACAGGAAAAAGAGACCTACCCGGCTCCGGGTACCCTGGTAGAAGTGAATGACAATGGCGATAAGTTGCATGTCTATGCGGAAGGTGCTGGCGAGGAAACGCTGGTGTTCATGGCCGGGCACGGAACCGCTTCACCGGTGTATGATTTCAAGGTTCTCTATGAAAAGTTGTCAAAGGACTACCGCATCGCAGTCGTAGAGCGTGCCGGATACGGGTGGAGTGATATAACCGCCAGTCCTCGGGACATAGACACCGTACTGGCAGAAACCCGGCAAGCACTCCAGATGGCCGGCGAAAACCCGCCGTATGTGTTATTTCCCCACTCAATGGCCGGGCTCGAGGCGCTGTACTGGGCGGCCCTCCATCCGGAAGAGGTTGAAGCGATTGTCGCCCTGGATGCCATTGTTCCGGGGTATATCGAACAGACGGAAGAAGAGAAATCGATGTCCCGGATGATTACCTTCCTGGCGCGCAGCGGTTTGATGCGCAGCGGACCGGATATTTTTGAGACCAATTTTCATGCGATGAAGAAAGGCCTTCTCACCGAGGAAGAGGCCGACATTGCCAAAACCATATTTTTCCGCCGCGTGTACACCAAGAATATGTGGGCAGAGTGGAAAATTCTCAACTCCAACTCGCAGACTGTTGCCGCCCAAGGAAAACCAGATGTACCGTACTATGCGTTTATCTCAGCTGAAAATGAAGAAGAACTGTGGAAGGAGAGTATAATCTCCTATACAGAGGCCATCGGCGGCGAGTATTCCATTCTGGATGGCGGCCACTACATCCATCTCGATCATCCCGACCTCATTGCGGAGAAGAGCCGGGAAGTTATTAAGAGGTAGGAATCCACCAGCTGCTTGTTTGTGTCGAGAAAACAGAAGCGGGGTAACTAATTTTTTGGCTTACATTCGCATATAAAATTACATAAGAAAGCCTTCGGTCATTTTATAATAATCACTACTAAAAATATAGAAAGGGAGCACGAATGCTCCCCGTGTTACTTCTATACTTTCAGCTTACTGTTTTGTCGCAGTGAAAGTTCCTTCATAGGATGCAAATTTTCCTGTGGAATCATTTCCAGAATATCCCGCATACGTTCCAGTCACCGTGTCACCGGATAGAGTACCATCAAAATCAAGGGTGTCTGTCTCCCCGTCATTGTCCTGGTCGCTGCCGTCGCTGAATGAGAAGATTACCTGTCCACTGTATTCGCTTCCGCCAACCGAGTACGATCCGTCAATATCTCCTCCGGAGAGCGATCCACTTCCTGAGTAGAGATCAACTGTGTAACTCAACAATTCCATGTTGCCAATGTAAGTTTGAGAAAAGTTCCCGCTACCTATTGATTGAGAACCGCCAGTTGGACTGGTTGTGAGAGTCCAGTCCCCTTCTAATGCATGACTATCTCCATCTCCAGATCCATCAGAACAGGAACCGAACGTGAAAATAACCAACAGAAAAACAACTGAAATAAAAGCCAGTTTCGTAATAGGGTTCATTCTTTCCATCCTTTCTCAATATGAGATTATAGTATGGCTACCATTAACACATGGAATCATTAAAAGTACAAGCGATTTTACCCTCGAGCGGCTTCGTGCGCGGCAATTTGACTGCAACGAATTATTAATTGTGGAAATACTCTACCGGGTATATAATTAAGTATGTTGACTTAGCTTTTAGGAGGTATCCTATGAAAAGCTTTAAGTTCAGCAGCATAGTCTTTCTGGTATTAACCATTCCAATTACACTCGCCATTCTCGCGTGCCCCAATCCGAATAATTCGGACACTGACCAAATTACTGTCGACATCAGCCCCAATGGCAGGGTCTACTCCGAGCTCCAGCAGGTGAGTATTACCGCACAGCCCGCCGATGCAACAATAATGTATACCTTAGACGGAAGCAATCCTTCCCCCTCCAGCGGCCTATTGTACCACTACGGAAGTTCAGGCTTTTTCAAGTCGGAATCCGGACCAGTGAAGGCGATGGCCTACAAGGATGGCCTTCAGGACTCGAATATCGCCGAGGAGACGTATACCATACTATGGTGGGTCACCGCCTATAACGACGGCAGCAGCGGAGAGACCTATATTTCCATGGACGGGGGAGACTACTGGTACCATCGAAACCTCAGCCTGAGCGGCTTCGTTAATGGCCTTGTGACCGACGGCATCGACGGGTGGATAGGCTACAATACTGCCGCACCCCCGGCGGTTAGCACGACCGTGTATTCATCCACTGATAGAGCGGTAAACTTTTCCTCCACTACTCTCAACCTGCGCATTACCGACATTGCCAGCGACCGTGCCGGCACCTGGGTAGCGGTGGCATATGACGGACAAGATTATATTGCCAAGTATTCAAACGACAACGGTGCAAACTGGCTCGATCCGGATTCCTTCCCCAGTTCGGGAATCACCGATTTACTGGCGGTAGCATCAGACGGCAACGACACCTGGGTTGCAGTCGGACAAAGCGGGACCGCAGTGTATACCACCGACTGGTCTGACGGTCCATGGCAAACTGGAAGCGGGTTGTCCGGCAACTTTTTCGATGTGGCTACCAACACAGTTGACGATTGGGTTGCAGTTGGGGCAACTTCGGGCTTGGGGAGCGCTATGGAAGCCCTGGCCTATTATTCCACCGATGACGGGGCAACCTGGACGGCGGCCTCCCTGCCGAGTGATATAACCTTGCTGAGGGCCGTCGCCGCCGCTACGGGCACAAACACTTTTGTGGCGGTTGGATATGACAGCAGTGATGTCCCGGTAATCCTCTATTCCACCGATGGGGGACAATCATTCAGCACTGCCAGCCACTCGCTGAACAGTACGGATGATCTAACCGAGGTTCTATACAACGGCTACGGAACCTGGATGGCGGTGGGAGATAACCGTACACTCGTTCAGTCAACCGACGGCGGGCAGAACTGGTCGATAGCGGGTATCGCCCCCGGCTCGTCCGGGGGATCAAGCGACGACACACTGACCGCTCTCAGCTTCGGCCGCTGGGAGAACTGATTTTATATATAGCATTTTTACTAAGTTGC
>JAASTM010000137.1 GCA_021767325.1 Spirochaetales bacterium | reverse complement strand
ATTTCCGGCAAAGAGCTCACACCCTTTCTCTTAGAAAAAATCAAAGAACTCACCGGCGGCGAGAGCCTCAGCGCCAATATCGAACTGGTCAAAAACAACGCCGCCGTGGCCGCCGGCATCGCGGTAGCCTACGCGGAGCAGACCGCCTGAGCTCAGCCTTCGACCAACTCCTCCAGCTGCACCTCCGTAGAAACCTCCTCTACCCGACCTCCCCGCACATACACCAGTACGCTGCGGGCCGGGCGCCCATACAGTTCGCCGGCGGCCCGCCGGTACACCGCCATCTGCGCCGCGTATTCGGCGGGTCTGCATATACGGTCGGTTTTGAAATCGATAATCAGGACTTCCGCTTCCCGCTGCAGCAGGAGATCGATCTGTCCCCGGACCAGCATGCCCCCGCCCTCAGCAGAACCGATCTGCAGCAGAAACGGCAGCTCCGATTCGAGCCGCCCGTCCCCCGCCCCAACCGCCGCCAGGGCTTCCCTGCCGAGCGGTGAGTCGAGAAAGGCCGCTGCCATCTGGCCGGCTTCCGCTTCGATTTCCGCCGCCTGCCGCGGCTCGAGGGTGGTAAACAGCGGCGGCAGGGCCACCCGTCCCGGCGTTCCGGTCAGCCTGTACTCTATCATCCGGTGTACCAGCTCGCCGAAGGGAGCGGCGGCGCTCCGGTCCGCCAGCAGCTGATCGACCGCAATGGCCGGCAACACCTCCCCGCCCTCCGGCTGCGCCGCGGGCTGCGCTTCCAGATACCGGCGGTTGATTTCTACGGCCGTCAGCTCGCGCTGCCGATAACTGCGCTGCACCTTCTCGGCCGAATCGAACCTGCGGGCAGCGGACGGAATACTGCGGCTTCCCCCGCCGCTGCGGGTCTGCTCGATCATCTCCTCGGTTACATCCGGGATAAAATCCAGGCTGCAGCCGCTGTCCGGGGACAGTTCCTCGACTGCCCCCGCCCCGTCCCACCCGAGGGCCTGCAGGGTGATGTTGAGCAGCACATTGCGGCCCGAACTCTTTTCCAAATTGCGGTTTTTAGAGTGATGATACCCGGATAAAATCAGATGATCTTCGGCGCGGGTGCAGGCTACGTACAGCAGCCGCTTCAGCTCGGCGTAGTCCTGCCGTTCCTCCACATCCCGGGCCGCTTCGGCGAAGTAGCTTTTTATACGGGAACCCCGCTCTCCGCCGGAAAGCGCCAAACCGAACTCCTCATCCCACAGGTACAGATTCCCGTCACCCCCGGTATTTCCTGAGTTGCCCATATCCGCCACTATCACCACCGGAAACTCCAGGCCCTTCGACTTGTGGATGCTCATCAGGTTTACACCACCGGTGCGCCGCGGAATAATCTCCAAGTCTTCCAGCTTTTCGTACTGCCCCAGATTCGAACGGATGAAATCCAGAAAACCGGCCAGCCCCTCTCCCCGCCGGTCGCTGCGGCGGGCCAGCTCTATCAGCGCGTCGTAGAACTCCAGGTAGGCGTGGTAGTCGGGGTTGCGCAGCACTACATAGCGATAGCCGGCTTCGAACCACAGATAGCGGATCATCTCCTCGATGGGTGCGGTGGCGGCCAGCTCCTGCAGCACCCGGTAGGCCTCGGCCGCCCGCCTGTATTTGCGGGCCTCCTGCGGTCCGCCGAACAGGGCCTCATCGCCGTTCAAACAGAACGCCCGCACCGCCGCACCCCGGCCGTCCTGCTCGGGGCTTTCGGCAGTTTCGGCAGTTTCGGGCGGCTGGGCGGGTTCGGGGGTCTGCAGGATTCGGGCCGCCACCTCGTCCGACAGATTCATGAACGGTGAGCGCAGCAGGGCTGCATAGGCCAGCCTGTCGTAGGGATACAACACCAGCTGCAGAAACTGGTATATGTCGTTAATCGGTGCTTCCAGAAAGAGGCTGCGGGTACTCTGCACTGTGTAGGGTATCTGCAGATGCCGCATATAGCGCTCGAAGCTGATCTGGTTCCCCGAGCTGCGCATCAGGATAGCTACATCATCATAGGTGGCCGGGCGGGTCGGCTCCGGCTCGCCGGCTACGGACGGCTTCATCTTATCCCGGACCTTCAGCTGCCCCTGCTCGATCATCCCTTTCAAATAGTTGACGATATACCAGGCCTCGGCCTCCTTCGAGTGCAGGGTCTCCTCATCCCCCTCATCCCCCTCATCCTCCTGATCGTAGGGCTTGTACAGCAGCCGCACCTTCGGCGAGAATGCCCGGTGGGCGATTGGAGCCGCGAGGGCAATAAAATCGGCCTCAAAACCGACCCTTTCGCCGGCCGTCTCTGCGGCCGCGGATCCGGCCGCCGGCTGGTGGGCAGGCTGGTGGGCAGGTTGGTGGGCAGGTTGGTGGGCAGGTTGGTGGGCCGGCTGCATCACTTCGGCGAACAGGCTGTTGAAGAACCGTATCAGGCCGGAGTGGCTGCGGTAGTTGTTCGGCAGCTGCAGCGACTGGCCGCCGGCCGCGTCCATCTGGGTCTGCAGCTGCTTCAGCACCCGCACATCCGCACCACGGAAACGGTAGATTGACTGTTTTTCGTCTCCCACAAAAAACAACTTGCCCGACTCCAGCTCCTCCGGCCGCGGCGGTCCGTCGCTACGGCCGAGCTCCGGCCGTTCTGCCAGCAGAAACAGCAGCCGCCGCTGGAGGTCGTTGTTGTCCTGAAACTCATCGATCATGATATGAGTGAATAAACTCTTGTAGTGCCCGCGCAGCTGCAGATCTTCCTGCAGCAGCGTAACGGCCATCTCCACGACATCCCTGAAGGTCAGAACACCGCTGCTGCGTTTGGCGGCGTGAATCTCCTGCTGATACTCGTTCAGCAGAGAGTACAAGCGGCGGTACAGCTCACTGTTTTGAAAGAGCATCAGAATCGGGCCCAACTGCTTAACGGCATCCTGCCACTGGCCGACCCTATCCTTGGCCTCTATCAGCAGCGGGTCGGTGGTCTTACCGCCCCACTTGGAAACTTTGGTCTCACAGATATCCGCCAACCGCTGCCACTCATGTGCTTCGGCCGCCGCCGCCGGCGAGGAGACCTGTTGCAGAGCGGCCACAACCTTCTGCACACTGGTTTTGTCGGGCAGCTCCTCAGTGAGAAACCAGTCCTGCACCGCCTGCATCTTTTCCGCCAGGCTGCGGGCCTGCTGCTGCATATACTCGAACTGCCGTTCCAGCATCGCCTCGAAATCGTGTTCCACCGCCAAATGAAACTCCCGCGAGGCCAAGGGTATCAGCAGGCGATCCAGCACCGCCCGGGATCCGAAATCCTGCACAATCCGTGCCAGTGCCGGATGATCCGAGTGACTGAGAAAGAAAGACAGGGCGCTCTCCTCGACCATCAGCCCGGCGCTGTGTTCGTCCTGGCGAAAATCACCTGCAACACCGAACCTGATACTGCCTCCCCGGACGATCTGGGCACAGAAGCTGTCGAGGGTAGAGATGTGGGCCGAATCGAAATCTCTGACCGCCTGTTCGAGAAGCCCCTTCCGCTGCGGGTCATCCTCATTTCTTGCCCGCTGAATGAGCTGCCGGTAAATCCGTTCGTACATCTCGGCGGCGGCCTTGCGGGTAAAGGTGAGGGTGAGAATTCCGTCCACCGCCGCCCGTCCGCTGGCCACCAGGTGCACAAAGCGCTCGGCCAGGACGGTGGTTTTTCCAGAGCCAGCCCCGGCGGTCACCACCGTGTTTGTATCAGCATACACCGCTTTCTGTTGATAGGCATCCAGCTCAGGCATTGCGAACCTCCGGCAGGCGTACCCCGTATTTTCTCCGGCACACCGCTCTGAAATCACAGCCGTTACAGCTGTCGATAATGGTGAAGTTGCCGCGACCGAGTTGTTCGGCCGCACTCCTCACCGCAGTTACAATTCTCTCGGTCAAACTGCCGAACTCCTCCGGGGAGACCATCGGTTTGACCGGTTTGCCCGGAATCTCTATAGGAGCTTCGGAATCCAGGAGCATGTGCTTATAGCTGCCGTCCCGTATACTGTAGTAGGCAGCGTTGCTCACTTTATACCCGTCGTTCTCCACCGCAAAGGCATATAGTGGCAGCTGCGAGGTCGACGGCAGCATCTCCTCCTGGTATACCGCGGCCCGGGTGGGCGTAGTTCCCTTTTTGTAGTCTACGATCACCGCATGGCCGTCCTTCTGTGAAACCCGGTCCACCCGTCCCTGAATACCGCACTCCTCATCGATAACTGCCTGCAGGGAATCTTCACTTTTCAAAAGCTCATACCCACCGTACAGGGTCGACTCCTGCTCCACATAAACCTTCAGGGCCCTGCGGGTCCACTCCTTCAGCTCCTTCCACATCGGATACACGAAGTCGTTCCCGAACCGGCTCTGCCGCTCGAACTCCTCCTCGCACAGATCGAGAGCTATGCTGCGGTACTGCAGCTGATTCAGCCGCTTCCAGCGTCCGTCCCGGCTCTGTACCTGCCCGTGCAAAGCGGCCATGATGCGGTGCAGCATCTTACCCACAAAACGGGCGTCATCCCACATAACCTCGAAATCGAGCGGCTCAATTCCCAGCCCGCGGTTCAGAAAGTACATGAACGGGCATCCGGCATACTGGTCGAAAGATGAGGGCGAGAACCAGAAGCGCCCGTCCTCGGCTCCCGGCTTGCCGCGGGCCACCTCGAACAGATGGGCCAGCAGCTGCGGATCATCAACCGCCTGCGTGCTGTAATCCCTGCCCTTGGCCGTGAAGCCGGTCTGCCGCATACAATCGTAGCCCCGCTGCTGAACCGGATACAGGCGCCCGGGAAAATCCTGCGCCCCGCTCCAGTACGCCTCCTCCCGGACGAACAGGTCGTCCGCTGCGGGACCATCGCCGGCCGAGGGAGCATCCACAACCGATTCGGCGGCGAGCAGTTCTCCGGGCGGCAGCTGCGGGGAGGCAAAGCCGGTGTCGCTGCAGCTGAATTCGACCCTTCCGCCGGACTGCGCATATGTCGACAGGAAGGCTGCGGACATATCCACCGGATCTCCCTCCAGCAGCTTCGTACGGTAATCTTCACGCAGAAAGGTCAGCTCCTCATGCCGTACACGGGTCTGCGCCTGTCCGGCCCCCGGGATAAAGTGGTACTGCGGGGTGATTCCCGCTGAAACCCGGTATTTATACACCGGTACCGCTTCCTTGCGGACCGCCGAGACGTAAATGCGTTCATTCAGCAGGCTGAGCCAGAGGCCGTAGGGGTCGGACACCTGTACCCCGCCCACACTCTCGGCCGCCCGCTGCAGTTCGCCGAGCACCAGCAGGCAGTACTGCAGCACCTTTTCGGTTTCCGGTTCCCAGGCTCCGGTGTTAAAGAAGGTCCGCATGAACTTGTGCACCCGTTTCTGCAGCTCCTCGAAATCGGGAGATGAGATGAGCTGTGCGATCTGATGGCGGAAATTACGATACAGAGAGCGCAGCCCCTGCCGCCCGTTCAGCTTGAGCTTTCGGTCAAGTTCGTCGCTGACCGCCCCGTCACCACTCCAGGAGCGTACATAGTAGTGATCAATTGCAAAGCGGACCAGTTCATGCCACTTCGCTTTATCCTTCAGCGGATAAGCCGGCTCCAGGACCACCCGTTTCAAGTGCTCCAGCCCAAAGCCGTTGGCCGAAAGGGCTGCTATACGCGAGAACAGACGGCCGGCCGGGTATTCGGCCAGCGTACGGCCCGACCTGAAATCGATCGGGATATCCCTGATTTCCGCCTCTTCGGACAAATACGGCATCCACTCATCGAACTCAGGCAGGGTGACGGCTATATCCGCCGGATGAACCCCGTCCTCGAGCAGTGTATCCAGCTTCGAGACCAGATAATCCAGCTCCTGCCGCGCATTCTCGAATCGTACACAGACTGCCGACTGCAGGGAAGCCTCCGTGAAATGGCTGATAAAATGTGCATCGCCGTCTATCAGATGCTGATATTCACGGTAGTCTTCGATCAGTTCCGGATAAAAAATGTGGTACACGTGCTGCGGCCGGGCGGCTTCCGGCGGAACATAGGCCGGCTCGAATAAACCGGCACCGTCGAGAAACTCGCGGTAGCGCTGATAGAGCGTGCGGATATCCTGCTCGAGGGCCGCCGGCACCATCCCGGGGCGCTGCTCAATAGTTTCGTGGGTGTGCTGCAGCTGCGGCAGAGCAAGGGCCAGCTGACGCTGGAAGCCGGTAGGCGCCCCGGGCTGCCCGGCAGAGTCCCCGCCGGCGTTGGATTCCCGGCCGGCAACATCCCCGAGCAGGTAATGCAGCAGCGGACCCCGCTGCCGGTGTTCGTCCAACAACCCGGCGGCAAACAACAGCCGGTAGACGGAGTTAGCCGGGCTGCGGGTATGCGCCGGCGAGAATTCCCGCTCCTTCAGTCTGTCCCAGGACATGAACCGGTCGCGGCGAATAGCCCGCCGGGATGAGCTCTGCAGCACCTCCCGCTGACAGAACTCGCCGGCAACCTCCGAGGGAAAGACAAACAGATGATCGGGATGATCGATGTGAGCAAGAATTATATCATTGTGCATGCTGCGGCTCCCACTCCATAACGGTCAGGTTCGGTTTTATCCCTTCCTGCTGGAGCCGTACAGTGAGACGGCTGCGAACCT
>JAASTM010000003.1 GCA_021767325.1 Spirochaetales bacterium | reverse complement strand
TCCATTTTATCAAGGGGATCAACAGTAGTGAGGGGCTCGAGCTCTTTGTACGCATAGGGCTGCTGCGCTTCTCGTACAACTAGCGGCTCCTCCTCGTAGGGACCGAGGATCGCAACAGGATGTTTGTGATCGAGGACGACAATACGCGAACCCTTCTTTACCTCTTTTAGTTCAGCACTCAAATGAGCCTTTAGTTTAGAAACAGAAATGGTCTTCATATGACTAGTGTATGACTATAATACTTATACGTCAATAGCGGCTACGACGGTAGTTGGCTCGCCAATTTGATTTGTGGACAAAAACGGAGTAAATTTGCAGATAGAAAGTGCAGTCGGCAGTATTTCTATTCTTTTCCTAATCGAACGATTCCCCTGCACCTGGCATCGAATAGGGAGGTAGGAGCATGGATCATCCGGCATATACACGGGAGCGATGGTTGACCGGGATTGGCGGTTCGGTGCTGTTTCTTTTTATCGGCTGGGCTATGCATGTACCCCTGGCGGTGTGGTGTGCGGCGATTCTGCTCATCAGGAGCTTCCGGCTGGCCGACCGGGTGGTGCAGACCCTGCCGCTGATAGCGGCCATGGTTATCTTTCGATTTTCCAGTATTACCGGCGGCTGGGAGATGCCGTTCTACAGCGAGATACTCTTCAGCGTGCTGGTACTGCTGCCGATGTGGACCGGGCTGTACGTTGACCGCTGGTACGCCCGCCGAAATAGCGGACGGACAGCCTCCTGGGGCCGGTTTCTGGCATTTCCGATCGTGTACACTTTAGGGCACTATGCCCTCGGCTTTTCACCGGTGGGCACTGTATTTTCGCCGGCGGCCGGGCAGTTTCCTTTCGGAGCTCTGGCGCAGACCCTTTCTCTTACCGGGCTTCCGGGACTGACGTTCCTGATCGGCGTAACGGCCACCACGGTCAATTACGCCTGGGAAATGCGGTTTGATCTCCGGGCGGCAGTCCGTCCGGTCGGCGCACTGGCGGCGGTGTTCCTGGTACTGCTTACCTTCGGATACGCCAAGCTCCTCTCCACCGAGCCCGGTGCCCGTACTGTCAAGGTGGCCGGTGTGGCTGAAGCCCACCCCCGGGACTACTGGGCCATCACCGATGCCGGCACCCCGCGGGAAAGCAAAGAGATGTACGCTCCCGAGATGGAGAAGATCCGGGAGTCGCTTTTTGAAAAGAGCCGCCAGGCGGCCGGGGCAGGTGCCAAGTTTATTGTCTGGGCCGAAGGAAACGGGGTCATGTACGAAGATGATGAACCTGGCTTCCTCGCCCGGGCGGGCAGCTTTGCCCAGGAAAATGGAATCTATCTGGCGGCGAGTGTGCTGGTACTCAACTACGGTGAAACCAAAAATGACAATCTGGTATACCTGTTCGACCCGGATGGCAATCAGCGCTTTCGATATGAAAAAACCATTTCGTGGTATCCCACCGATTCGGACGGTATCCTTCCGACTGTTGAAACCGAGTGGGGTAGAATCTCTACGGTAATCTGCTTCGATCTCGACTTTCCACGGCTCCTGCGCCAGGCGGCAAAGAACAGCATCGATATTCTCCTAGTGCCTGGGTATGACACACAGCACATCAGCCCGTACCATACCCAGATAGGCGCACTGCGCGGAGTAGAGTATGGCTTTTCCGTATTCCGGCACGCCCTCAAGTCCACCTCCATGGCCTTTGATTACAACGGGCAGGTGCTGGCGCGACAAAATTACTTCACCAGCGCTGATCGAATCATGTATGCAGACCTGCCCACCGACGGTATACGTACACTATACGGTGCCATAGGGGAATGGTTCATCCTTTTAGTGGGGGCTGGGGCTCTCATCGGACTGGCGCTCACCTTGCTGCGGCGCTCCGGTTGAGCTGACCATTGAAAGGAAAAATGCACAATGTTCAAAATTAGGCGTATATATGATGCCGTCCATCCCGCAAACATCCGGGCGCTTGCGCAGGTGGAGCAGATCTTTCTAAACCAGTTTTCCGACACTTCGGTGAGCAAATTCGATAAAATCCGCGACTCTCTCAGAGACCCGGTAAAGTATAAACAGAAAACCATAATTTATGTAATTGAAGATTTCCATGCAAGGGTGCAGGGCTTTGCCGTTTTATCTACGCTGCCGAACCTGGGGTTTGGGTATCTCGATTACATTGCCTCCAAAGCCGGTGAACGCGGCGGTCTGGGAACGTCCCTGTATAAAAGAGTCAGGGAGGAGGCTGTGGAGATGGGTCTGCAAGGGATTCTCTTCGAATGCCTTCCGGACGAACCTGAAATCTGCACAGCGGAGGAGCTGCTTGAGCAGAACCGGGCGCGTCTCAGGTTCTATGAATATTTCGGCGTCTTCCCCATAGTCGGTACGAAATATGAAACCCCGGTGGGAGCAAAGGATACCTGTCCGCCCTTTATGATGTACGATGACCTTGGTTCGGGGGCCCCCCTGCGGAGGGCGCCCGCCCGCCGGGCGGTAAAGGCAATTCTGCGGTTAAAATACGCAGATTTGTGCGATGCGGCCTACATCAAGCTGGTGACCGATTCGTTCATAGACGACCCGCTCAGGCTCAGAGCGCCGCGCTATGTCTCCGATACAGTGATCACTGCTCATAGAGGCGTCAATCCCGACCACCTGATAGCGCTGGTGGTGAACCGGAAGCACGAAATTCATCATGTAAAGGAACGGGGCTACGTGGAATCCCCTGTCAGGGTCAAAACGATTTTGCATGAGATTAAGCGAACCGGTCTATTTCACGAGTATGCACCGAGAGAGCAGGGAATGAAAGAGCTCCGGCACACCCACGACCGGGGGTATCTCGACTATCTCAGGAAGGCCTGTGCGGCGGTGGAACCGGGAAAATCGGTCTACCCCTACGTGTTTCCGATCCGCAATGCCGCCCGTCCGCCGAAACAGCTCGAAGTACGAGCAGGCTATTACTGCATTGATACCTTTACCCCGCTGAATGCAAACGCCTATAAAGCCGCCAGGGCGGCAGTGGACGCGGTGCTGACCGCGGCCGACCTTATCTTAGAGGGGCGCAAGGCCGCCTATGCCCTCACCCGCCCTCCGGGGCATCATGCCGAGCGAAAGTCATTCGGAGGCTTCTGCTACTTCAATTCCGCCGCCGCGGCGGCCAGGCGCTGTGCGCAATACGGACGGACCGCTATTCTTGATATTGATTACCACCATGGAAACGGGAACCAGGACATCTTCTATGAAAACGCCGAGGTGCTTACGGTTTCGATCCATGGAGATCCCGAATTCGCCTATCCCTATTTTTCCGGCTTCAAAGACGAAACGGGGGCGGGTGCCGGCCAGGGATACAACCTCAACCTCCCGCTCCCGGAGAAGGTCGACGGACCAATGTACCTGAAAACCCTTGCAAAAGCCCTGAAAGCGGTCAGGCGCTTCAAACCGCGTTACCTCATCGTCTGTATCGGTCTGGATACCGCCAAAGGCGACCCCACCGGTACCTGGAGCCTCAAGTCAGGAGACTTTTTCAAGAACGGCGAACGCATCGGCGAACTGAAGCTGTCGACCCTGTTTGTGCAGGAGGGAGGCTACGACAACCGTGTACTGGGGGTAAACGCCAGGCATTTCTTTACAGGATTTGCAGTTGGATCCGGACTATTACCGGATTCTAACCCTGCCGCAACAGGCAAACAGCATGAAAAAAATGCACAATTATAGGAAAGAAATATTGACTTTCCCGTAAAAAAGATGAATTTAGAGTTAGGATAATCGTTTTTTTACTGGTAAGAACCAGACGATTTCCGCCGTAACCTGGTTGCGGAATTTTCTTTTCCAATCCGGATACTCAGTTGAGTATGACGGAATAGAAGGATTAGAAAATCCATGGATAGAAAAAAGAGTTATTCCTTTTCCGGCTCAGTTCGAGCCGCCTGCATTTCTACAACTACTATACCGTCCTCCGATGATGAGGAGCCTCCCGGTAGGGGCCCACAATTACATCCCTTAATAAGCCGCCGCTCCTCCGCCTTCAGGGACCGTTATTATGCCGGTACCAGTGACGCGGAATGGAGTGACTGGCGCTGGCAGTTCAGGCACAGGATCCGTACGCCGAAGGAACTGGAACGCATTTTCAGCCTCTCCCGCGACGAGCAAGCCGCGTTGGCAGCTGCCGGAGGCCGGCTGCCGCTCGCAGTAACCCCCTACTATGCCGCCCTGATCGATCCGCTGGACATTTCCCAGCCGCTTCGAAAAACAGTCATTCCGAGAACGGCGGAATTCGCCCTTTCGCCAGGGGAATCGGAGGATCCTCTGAATGAGGAGAGCCACTGTGTGGCTCCCGGGCTCTTTCACCGCTATCCTGACCGAGTGCTGCTCTTAGCCACGAAGGTATGCGCGGTAAACTGCCGCTACTGCACCCGCTCACGCATCGTTGGGACCGGTAACAGCGCCCTGGAAAAACCGGACTGGGACACAGCCTTGAGCTACATACGCGCCCACCCGGAAATCCGGGACGTGCTCATTTCAGGCGGCGACCCTCTCATTCTGTCTACGCTGCGCCTCGAGTCTCTTCTGGCCGGAGTGCGGGCGATACCCCATGTGGAAATTATCCGGCTGGGGACGAAAGTGCCGATGGTCCTGCCGCAGCGGATAACCGAGGCCCTGGTTCGGATGTTGAAGCGATATCATCCCCTGTGGATGAGCATTCACGCCACTCATCCCGATGAAATTACCTTAGAGTCGACCGAAGCCTGCCGCCGGCTGGCAGACGCGGGCATTCCTCTGGGCAGTCAGACCGTTCTTTTGCAGGGAGTCAACAATAATTCTGAAACCCTAAAGTGTCTCTTTCACGAACTGATGAAAATCAGGGTCAAGCCCTACTACCTCTACCAGTGCGACCCCATTGCAGGCTCGGCCCATTTCCGGACCAGCGTAAAAGCGGGAATCGAACTGATCCGCAGCCTGCGGGGATATACCTCGGGATATGCGGTTCCCCACTACGTCATCGACGCTCCGGGCGGGGGCGGCAAGATTCCGATTAGTCCCGACTATATACAGGGAGTGGTCAACGAAAAACTGATCCTAACAAATTACGAGGGTAAAACTTATGAATATCCCGACGATAGCCTTTAATTCAACACTTATTAAATCAACCCGCTTCATTCGGAAAAATCGGGGAAAACTGCGCGTAGGCCTCACTTTCGATCTGCAGGAAGAATACCTGGCGCGAAAGTTACAGCCCTGAGGAGACTGCGGAGCTGGATTCTCCCGAAACTATCGAGGCACTGGAGCGGGCCCTGCGGGCGCTGGGGTACCAACCCGTGCGCATCGGAGGGATCGAATCTCTGGTAGGAAGGCTGGCGGCAGGCGAGAGATGGGACCTGGTGTTCAATATTGCGGAGGGTATGCATGGGCTGGGCCGAGAGGCGCAGATACCCGCCCTCCTGGACGCCTACCGGATACCCTATACCTTTTCCGATCCCCTCGTGCTCGCCATTACACTGCATAAAGGGATCGCCAAGCATATTCTCAAAAATATGGGAGTTGCAACCCCCGATTTTATCGTAGTCAACACCCTTTCCGATCTGGACGGACACCGGCTGGCATTCCCCCTGTTCGTAAAACCCGCCGCCGAGGGTACCGGCAAGGGAATCAGCTCCCGGTCGCTGGTCTATAACGATACGGACCTGCGGGAGCGCTGCAGGCAGCTGCTGGCCGAGTTCCGGCAGCCTGTGCTGGTGGAAACATTTCTTCCCGGCCGGGAGTTTACAGTGGGAATTCTCGGCACCGGCGCCGGCGCCCGGGCGCTGCAGCCGATGGAAGTAGTATTTCGGGCAGAGGCGGCCGGTATAATCTACTCATACGAGACCAAGAAAAATTATACCGAACTGGTAGAATACTCACTCCTGACGGGAGAACTCGGCCAGGCCTGCCAGGAGCTTGCTCTGGCAGCCTGGAGGGGGCTGGGATGCCGGGACGGGGGGCGGGTGGATCTGCGCCTCGATTCGCGGGGCCGTCCCGGTTTTATCGAGGTGAATCCCTTGGCCGGTCTGCATCCGATAGATTCGGACCTGCCTATTCTGTGCCGACTTGCAGGTATCAGCTATGAAACCCTCATCGCAGAGATAATGAGCTCGGCCCTGGAGCGGCTGCACAACGGGAAGGTTGTCCAATATGCGGCGCGATAAGATCTCAATCCTCTTAAATCGCCCCGGCCCTTACGCCGGTCCCGATGACCGGGATACCCTGGAGCAGGCAAGTTCGGTCAGGGATGCCCTGGTAGCGCTGGGCTATGAACCCCGGGAACTCGCGGCTGAGGAAAACCTGCCCGCATTCAGAAAAAAGCTGGAGAAGCACCGGGGCAGGCTGATATTCAACCTCTGCGATCCTCCGGCCGGAGAGGGCCGGTTTATTTCCCTGTTTCCCCTCGTCCTGGAACGGACCGGCTTCCCCTACACCGGCTGCAGTGCGGATGCCCTATATCTGACCTCACACAAGTTAATCGCGAAAAGGATACTACGGCGACAAGGACTACCGACTGCCGACTGGCATGAAGCCGGCGGCGGGCTGGGGGGTAAATTTTCACCGGGGCTGTTTATCATCAAATCGGTATGGGAGCACGGTTCGGCCGAACTGACACCCGGTTCCGTGGTCAATGTATCCCGCCGGGCGGAGCTGGATGAAATTCTGGCAGCGGTGGGACCGTGGGTATTCGCCGAGCGGTTTCTGCCCGGCCGCGAGATAAACATCGCCCTGTTGGCGGACGGAAAGGGTGCCTGGGAAGTGCTGCCCCCTTCCGAGATACTCTACAGCCGGCGGGAAGATCCCAGTCCCTTTCTGGATTACAGCGCCAAGTGGGACCCATCCGCAGACTCTTACCGGCACTCTTTACCCAGCTTGAAGTTTGCCCCCGGGGATACGCAGCTGCTGAGCAGTCTCACCAGGATCGCCCTCGAGTGCGCCGGGCTTTTCAACCTGAACGGCTACGCCAGAGTGGATTTCAGGCTGGACGCGGACGGGCGGCCTCAGGTACTAGAGGTAAACGCAAACCCCTGCATCTCTCCCGGTGCGGGCTTTACGGCCGCGGCAGCCGCAGCCGGCCTCTCGTACAATGAACTGATTACAAGGATTGTGGCCGCCCCGACTGGGCTTACTCAACGGTCGAATACTCAGGAGGTGAAAAATGGATATACAATTCGCGTATGAGCTGCTCCCCGGCGACTACGAAAAAATCAGGGAAGTCCTCGAGTCTTCGGGCTATTTTCATCCACGAGAGATCATCATAGCCTTGGAGATGGTGGAAGAGGTACTGAGCAAGGGCATTGAAAGCGATTACAATTTTATCACCGCCCATGATGCGAACCATTTCGCAGGATTTATATGCTACGGGCCGATTCCCCTGACCACCCACCGCTGGGACATCTACTGGATTGCCGTGACCGACAGGCTCAGGGGCCGGGGCATCGGCGGGATGCTGATGGAGAGAACCGAACGGCACATCCGTGAGCTCGGCGGCACACGGGCATATATCGAGACCTCCTCCACCAACCTCTATGCCCCCACCCGCAGGTTCCATGAGAAGCAGGGCTACCTGCTTGAGGCGGTTCAAAAGGATTATTATGACGACGGGGATGACAAGTGCCTCTATGTGAAAGTGCTGTAAACCGGAGACCGACTGGTCCGCAGGGTGCGTTGGACCAGCCGACCGTATGCGTAGACTACAGGGAGTATACGCGGCCTGCACGGATCGTCTCGACTTCGGCTTCTATGCTGTGACTGAACAGCTCTAGTGCATAGTCATCGCTGTCGTGCCCAGAAAGCAGCACATAGCGGGGATTCGCACCATTGATTGTTTCGGCTGTGCTCCGCAAGTCTTCGTCGGTAATGTTCTTCCACGGCGGCTTGCCGGTGCCGATTACCCGCTGCAGTTGTATGCCGCCGGCATCGCCCCGACCCGCTTTCATCGGGAAATGGAGCCCGCCGATAATGGCATAGATCGGCTCATCGCTCATCTTCCCGACCATTGCGAGTATTGTTTCAATAGTCGGGTGTCCGCAGCCGGTTATTACCACCAGACCGCGCGCTTTTACCCGGACCACGAGAGCCTGTTCTTCGGTGTAGCCGAAGAAGAAGAGACTCCGCGCAAGGCTGCCTGTGCTGGCGATCCCACCGGTGAGAATTCGCGGCGAATCGACCAGTTCGGTATCCATGCCCCTGCATGCGGCCCGTGCCGGGAGATAGCAGGTTTTCTTCGCCTTCCGGGAGGCTATAGCCCCGTTTGACTGCTCTGTGCCCCACAGCTCTTCCGGAATTGTTACCTCCTTGTTTCTCGCCGCGGCCAGTCCTCCCATATGGTCCTTGTGCAGGTGGGATATTGCCAGAGCCTGTGCCGATTCGATATTGAATCCCATTTTCCGTGCGTTGGTAGCCAGCGTAGGGTTCTCCGGCCCGTGCCCCACGTCAAAGAGCAGCGTACCGAGATTTGTCTCTACAAAGTAGGATACCCCCGCATCGCCGCGGAACCCGTTCTCTTTCTTCCAGTCGACGAGGACCGAGAGCCGCAGAGAGTCCACTTCCGGCAGTTCTAACCGAGTGGCGGCCTCCAGCTTCCCCGCATTTACCTCGCTCACACGCTTTCTGTTGTGCAGGTACACGACATATTTTACGAGCATGACCGGAATTAGGACCGGCGACAAAATGAGGCAAACCGGCCACCACACGGGTGCTATCTTGAAATTCATACCGCACCTCCTCTCCTCGCAAGCTCCTTCTCTTTTAGACGCACTGCAAAGACATAGTGCATCGTCAACCCGAAGCCCCACCCGAAAAGCGGGAAGAGTACCCACAGGAAGTGCGGGACCGTGAGGATATTCACGAGTGCCAACACCGGCACGACAAATGAGTACACTCGCCCGTGTATTCGAAATCCTCTCCGCTCTTCTTCGAGTTTCATTTGCATCTCTCTCATTCTGCTGTCTTCATTGTTCATAATTTCCTCCATGTATCCAAATAGTGTGATGTACGATGCAGCAATCCCGGAATCCTCCCGAAATCTCTGCGGCCAATTTACTTTTTTCTTCTTTTAGAACACCCGTTTGCCAGTGCAGATGTACGGCTATATCCGACTCGAGCATATCGCTGAAGTAGAGTTCAACTCTCTCGACCCCGTGATGTCTTTGCATCGTTTCGCGGTCCATTCTGAGCTGATCGAGTATTTGTTCCCTCGATCCGTCGGTCACCCGCAATCGCAGCACTTCCATCTTTCTCATATACTTCCCTTTGCACGTTGTTTCTTCTAATAGAGCAGGAAGTGTGCCAACCTTTTAATTACCTTCAGTATAAGTAATTGTGATTCTTTCAATATTTTCTATTTTTTCTGTTCTGTCATATGTGGCATTTTTGCCTGTCATATGCGATACTTTATATCAGTACGTACCACATATGACAGGCAAGAAAAGGAGCATTCGTGGACCGGTATGTTGTGTATCGAGAGTTTACCGAGAAGCTGCTCGGAACACTCGATTTGAGGCAGGCCCTGACCGACTCATTTTTTTATCTAAGAACACATATGCCACTGGACGAAATACGGGTAAATATCCTGGATACAGATATGAAGGCGGTAAAGACTATCGCCGCTGTTGACGAATCGGGATCACAGGTAATGTTCGAGCACCCCCTAGTAATACCCTTATCGAAAACGGCGTTCGACGAACTCTCCGGCGACACCCTGCCGGATATTCGGATAACCGATGACCTCGATGCCGACCGGGCCACCATAGAGGCGCGGAGTATCTATTTCTCTGACGTCCCCGAGTCATCGCTCATTATCATGCGCCTCATCCTGGATGGAAAACGCCGAGCAGCCCTGCTGGCCCGTGTGCAGGGAACCGGTCAATACGGAGAGAAAGAGCGGGACCTCCTATCCGAGCTCAACAAACCTTTTGCAATCGCCGTGCAAAATGCGATTACCCACTACGAGGTGGAGCGTTTGAAGGAGCGGCTTGTAGAGCACAACCGTTTCCTGCATAAGGAACTGCAGCTCAAACATACGGGTACGATTATCGGAGAGGACTTCGGTCTGTTTGAGGTAATGCAGAAAGTCAGGAGCGTCGCCCCATTGAATACACCGGTAGTTGTGCGCGGCGAAACGGGTACGGGCAAGGAGCTGGTGGCTCACGCTATTCATATGGCATCGACCAGAAAGCAAGGCCCTTTCGTGAAAATGAATTGCGGGGCGATTCCGGGAGGACTTATCGACAGCGAGCTTTTTGGCCACGAAAAGGGTGCCTTTACCGGGGCAGTGGACCGCCAGAAGGGCCGCTTCGAACGGGCCGACGAGGGAACGCTCTTCCTCGACGAGATCGGCGAGCTCCCCCCGGAAGCACAAGTTCGACTCCTGCGGGTTCTGCAAACCGGGGAATTCGAACGGGTGGGAGGTCGGGAGACCCTCAAGAGCGATGTACGTGTTATCGCGGCAACTCACAGGGATCTTCCCTCCATGATAGAGGAGAACCTTTTCAGGCAGGACCTCTGGTACCGGCTCAATGTATTTCCCATTGAGCTTCCTCCCCTCCGTGAGCGGCGGGTCGATATTCCGGCGCTGGTGTATCACTTCATCGAAAAGAAATCGAAAGAGATGGGCATCCCACACAAACCGTCCCTCATGGAAGGAGCACTGCAGCAGTTAACCGAATACCGGTGGCCGGGGAACGTACGGGAGCTGGAAAATGTAGTCGAACGGGCGCTGATCTTAGCCGCCGAAGGGCCGCTCGACTTTTCAGGCCTGCTGGTGAAAGAAAACAGCAATAACTCAGTACAGCAGCCGTGCGGTCCTGAAGAGGCTGAAGGGAATAAAGCCGCCCCGCCCGAGAGGACGATATTACGCCCCGAACCGCTCGATGAAGCGATACGCCGCCATATCCGCACCGCCCTCGAGTACACAAATGGAAAGGTGGGCGGCCCCGACGGTGCCGCAGCCCTGCTCGGTATCAACGAGAGTACCTTAAGGCATCGGATGAGGAAGTTGGGAATCCCTTTCGGACAGAATGCTGGGAATTCAATTGAAAATTCTTAGGGCATCGGGGCGCTGCGCACACCAAAGTTTATCGCTTAGCATTAAAATCAATTGTCAAAATTCCATCACAAAAACGTTGCACCCCAAAGTACTGCAGAAATAGGTCAGAACTTCGCAAAGATTGAAGATAAATACGAGTAAAGAAGTAATAATTATTAGTGAATTTACATAAATTAGGGTAGACTAATTAAGTTAATGGGTATTAACTTACACCTACTTCAATATTACTTTTAGGAGTGCTTATGCGCAATTTTACAAGCTTTATTATGACTATTTTAATCATATTGATGCTTCCGACTACTCTCTTTGCCGGGGGTGCACAGGAAGTGGAAGGGGACGGAGCGGTGAATGTATATTCCCACCGCCACTACGAAATCGACCGCCAGCTGTTCGAACAGTTTACCGAGGAGACCGGTATTGAGGTGAACGTTGTCAATGCCGACTCGGACGAGCTTATACAGCGCCTGAAACAGGAAGGCGAGTATTCCCCGGCGGATCTGCTGATTACCGCCGACGTGGCCCGCCTGGTCCGCGCGCAAGAAGAGGGACTACTACAGGGAATCGAGAACTCAGTCTTAGAGGATCGAGTTCCGACCCATCTCCGAGAGCCGGAAGGCTATTGGTTCGGCCTAACCAAGCGGGCCAGAGTGATCGTGTACCATCAGAACCGGGTAGACCCTGCCGAATTGAGCACCTACGAAGCCCTGACCGACCCGCAATGGGAGGTCAAAATCGCCATCCGCAGCTCTTCCAATATCTATAACCAGTCGCTGCTGGCCTCGATTATCGCCAACAAAGGCGCCGACTACGCCCGCCAGTGGGCCGAAGGCATCGTCGCCAATATGGCCAGGGATCCCCAGGGCAACGACCGGGACCAGATGCGGGCCGTCGCCGCCGGTCAGGCGGACATCGCGGTGGTCAATACCTACTATGTGGGACGAATGCTCAACTCCGACGATCCCGAAGAGGTGGAGGTTGCCGAGCAGATCGGAGTATTTTTCCCGAATCAGGAGGGCCGCGGCACCCACGTGAACATAAGCGGCGCAGGAGTAACCGCCCACGCCCCCAACCGGGAAAACGCGGAGCAACTGCTCGAGTTTCTCACCACCGAGGATTCCCAGCGCCTGTTCGCACAGGCAAACTATGAATATCCGGTGGTAGCGAAGGTACCCTCTGCCGAAGTAGTGCGTGGCTGGGGAGATTTCAAGGAAGATACCCTGAATCTTACCAAACTCGGTGAGTACAACTCCGAAGCGGTTCGAATCTTCGACCGGGCGGGCTGGAAATAGGAATGAAACGGGGCCGTCGTCTTTCGATAATGAGGGGCAGCCGCAGCGTGTGGCTGGTATCCCTCATTATCATTAGTCTGCTTTTTCTGCTGCCTTTTTTAAGGCTGCTCGGCGGCCTCTTCGCCCCCAGTCCGTCCTGGGGACACCTGAGCACAACGGTGCTGCCGAGATATATCGGCAGCTCCGTTACGCTTCTCATTTTCTCGGTGGCCGGCGCTTACCTTCTCGGCAGCGCGGCCGCCTGGATAATGAGCCGTTACGACTTTCCCGGCAAACCTTTGGTCGAGGTAGCCCTTATCTTTCCCCACACCGTACCGATCTATATCTCCGCCTTTGCGTACCGGGGACTTTTCGGCTACGGAGGCTTATTAGATCCGCTCTTACCCGGTTTTTCCGGGCCCCCGGCAGCGATCTTTCTCTTTATCTTCGGGCTCTATACCTACGTCTACCTGGCGGCCCGGGCGGCGCTGTCCACCTTCGGAGGGCACTATATCGATACCGCCGTTATTCTCGGTAAATCGGAGGGCGAACTCTTTTATAAAGTAGCCCTCCCCCTCATGCGGCCGGCCGCAGTCGGAGGCGCCGCTCTGGTTGGAGTAGAGGTATTGAACGAGTACGGAGCGCTCCGCTACCTGGGAGTAGAGAGCTTTACCACCGGCATTTTTCGGGCATGGTTCTCTTTAGGCGACACCATTGCCGCTATACGTCTCTCCCTCCTGCTTCTGCTTACGGTTGCTGTGTTGCTGGGTCTGGAAAAGGCGGGGAGAGGAAAGGCCGGATATGCGGCGGCCGGACGGAACCCCTCCCCTATCCCGCGCCGAAAAGTGGGCAGTATCGGTGGACTGTCCTTATTCGGAATCCTGAGTCTGCCCATCCTGCTCGGGTTTGCACTCCCGGCACTCCAGCTTCTGATCTGGAGCGCAGACGCCCCGCTGCTGCGTCAAGGGGCCGAACTGGTCCTTACCACTGCCAGAACCTTGGGACTCACTCTCTCTGCCGCCACACTCGCGGTGTGTATAGCCCTGCTGCTGGGCTATATTCCGCTGCTCTTTAGGCAGGGGCTTCCGCAGACACTCGCTTCCCTGCCGAGTCTCGGTTATACAGTGCCGGGGGCGGTCATAGCGATGGGAGTCATGAGCCTGACTACCGGGATAGATTTTTCCATCAACCGCGTATTCGAATCCTTGGGAGTCACGCCGCCGGGGCTCCTCTTCTCCGGCAGCCTGGCGGTTCTGACCGGGGCCTACCTCATCCGCTTTATCGCCGTCAGCTACAAACCAATAGCTTCGGCATACACCTCCATCGGGGATATTCATGTCGATTCGGGAGCCGCCATGGGCCGAGGACCTCTCTACATCTTGTTCAAAGTATACCTTCCCCTCATGTGGCGCCCCGCCCTTTTCGCCGGAATCCTGTTCTTTCTGGATGTGATCAAGGAACTGCCGCTCACCATGATCCTGCGCCCCTTCGACTACGATACCCTGGCCACCCTCACCTACAACCTGGCCGCGGACGAAAAGCTGAAGGAGGCGGCCCCTTTCGGCCTTATTCTCATTTCTCTTGGAGTACTATTCAGCATTACTGTCATGACACTCATAAAAAAGCGAAGGAGGAGATCAGCATGATCCTCGAAGCCAAAGCCCTGTACAAACAGTTTCCCGGTCGAAACAGCCCGGCGGTGGACGGCCTGGACCTCAGCATTTTGGCGGGAGAGATATATGCCCTCGTCGGAGAAAGCGGCTGCGGAAAGTCAACCACCTTCAGAATGATTGCCGGCCTACTGGACCCGGACGCCGGCACTATCCGCATCCGCAACCGCGAAGTTTTCGGAAGCTCACAATCCCTTCCCTGCGAAGAGCGTCGAGTTGGGATGGTATTCCAGAGCGCAGCTCTCTTTCCCCATCTCAATCTGGAAAAAAACGTCAGTTTCGGCCTGCGGGGCACCCGCAGCGAAAAACGGCGGCTGGCCCGCCGGTATCTGGAGCAGGTAGGCTTGGAGCTGCCGGCGGCTACCTACCCCCACGAACTGTCCGGCGGACAGCAGCAGCGGGTCGCCCTCGCCAGAGCACTGGCCATGCAGCCCGATCTTATTCTTCTGGACGAACCATTCAGCAACCTTGACGTAAGGATAAAAGCCCGGGTGATCGAGCAGATGCGGGGCATCCTGCAGGAAGCCGGTACCACCACAATTTTGGTTACCCACGACATAAACGAAGCCTTTCATCTGGCGGGGAGAATTGGAGTGATGCGTTCCGGTGCTCTGGTGCAGGAGGGCCCCCCCGCACAGCTCTACCATCACCCGGCAAATGAGTACGTTGCCGATTTTCTCGGCACCGCCAACAGCCTGGGCACAAAGGAACTGCATACGATCCTCCCCGGAACGCTCGACATTCCGGACGACACTTTCATTCTGCGGCCGGAAGAGTTTGAGATAGAGCCGGCGGAGACACGGAATCATGAGCCCGCCAACGGCGAAGTTGCCGCATCAACCTTTCTCGGACCATTCCGTGAATTGGTGGTGAAGCTTGCCGACGGCAGCGATCACAGCACCGTCAGGGTGCGTACCGCCTCGAAAAACGCCCCTCCCCCGGGCAAGCCGGTTCGGCTTTCACTCAAGCCGGAGGCTTTGGAGCGGTTGAGAAGTTCCCGAGCTTAATCCGCTAAGGACTCGGATATGCTTCTGAACTCAAATTCCCGCTTCAGAAATGCGTCGACTACCTTCGGGTCGAACTGTGTCCCGCGCTCACTCTTAATTATCTCAACAGCTTTTTCATGGGAATAGGCCGGTTTGTACGACCGCTTCGAGCGCAGGGCATCGTATACATCGGCCAGAGCCATTATGCGGGCGGAGATAGGTATATCTTCGCCCTGCAATCCTTTGGGATACCCCCGCCCGTCCCAGCGCTCATGATGGAAGCGCACGAGATGCAGTGCGATGTCAAGGAACGAACGGAACGCGAGTTCCTCCAGGGCCTGTTCCAGTATACGTGCTCCGAGCTCACAGTGTTCCTTGATTCTCGCATACTCTTGTGCAGTCAGTTTGCCGGGTTTTCGAAGAATACTGTCCTCTATCCCGACTTTTCCGATATCGTGCAACGGCGCAGACCTTATCAGATCGTCGATATAGCTGCCTTTCATATATCTGCTGTATAAACGGTCCTTGGCCAGTTCCTGGGCCAGAATTCTGACGTACTCGGCAGTCCTTTTCAGGTGATGACCCGTCTCTTCATCTCTTAGACCGGCCTGGTATGCAAGGGCATAGATGGTCACCTGCTCCGTCTTCCGCATTTGCTCGCCGGCCTGCTTTTGTCTTCTATACGCAGCGGCAAAAATACTAAAGAGAAGCAGATAGAGCAGCGCCCCGGAAGTCCCGATTATGATGTAGTTTACCCTCACCAGGTTTCGTATTTCCTGATTCAGTTTCTTATCATTTTCATATAACTCTACCGCACCTATCACCTCACCCATATAGATTACCGGTATATATACTTCGAGGAATAACTCAATATCTTGTTCAAACTTATGTTCCTGGGCATGCGGTTCGGTAAACTCATAGATGAGCTGTTTGTCCGAGAGCTGCTCAATGATATTCTCTTCGGGAAAGGTGTTTCCGATCAGCTCTTTGCGGTCGCTCCAAATAACGGTATCGTTCCGGTTCCAGAGCTTAATCCTAAAAACAGATTCAATTTCAAGGAGCAACTGAAGGTGACTATTCAGTTCGCGGGGTATGGATTTTTGATTAGAATTATCCAAAAAATATGTTACTGAATCCTCACTTTCGGTAAAATGCTGCACAAAATTCGGGTAGAGGTCCAGATGTGTTTCTATAAGATACTGCTTACTCTTATGCCCCATGTAGGCACCGGTACTTATAGTCACTAAAAGAGTGAGAACCAGCGTAACCGCGGAGTATTGGAGTAGTACATTATTTTTTAGGTTCATACAAGCTCACATAGTTGATTTTATAGATCATATTATTCTTTTATTACATAGTACCTGCTCTAAGTTCAAGAGGGTGTTCTGAGGGAATACACTCAGCAAAAAGGCGATTATATAGAAACAATACCTTGACATTCAAACTATTTTGATTTAATTTGACTATCAAGGTAAATGAAGATGGAAGATACAGAGAACGGTCAGAATAGTCTTTATGAAGAATACTCTAAGACGCTCACCGAGTTCTTTGAGCGCATGAACTCGTGGGAACAGAGTGTAGTATCGGATACCGGCGTGTCCCTGGCACAAATGCACCTCATCGAAGTAATCGGCAACCGTGGTGCGATGAGAATGAAGGAACTTGCGGAGATACTGGGTGTAACTACCGGTACCCTCACCGTGATGGTCCACCGGTTGGAAGAGAAGGGGTATATTTACCGCTCGAAGGATACCCAGGACAAGCGCTCATACTTCATCGGCTTATCCGATAAGGGTGCGGAAGAGTACCGCAAGCATCACCATATGCATTTCCACCTTATCGAGGGAGTTGTGGATACATTAGGTCCCGAGGAGTCCGACGCCTTCTTTTCCCGTCTAAAAACACTGAGCGATATCTTATAGGAGCACTTGAATGAGAGAACGAATTTGTAATCAACACACCGGAATTACCCCGGAGAACGGACAGGGGAAGCGGAAGACTCTGATAGTCGTCATCCTGACAGCCCTAACAATGATTCTGGAAATTTTCTTCGGCCTTATTACCGGGTCGCTCGCCTTGCTGACCGACGGCGTGCATATGGGTACTCACACATTTGCACTCCTGGTCACACTCATCGCATATATAGTAGCGGATACACACCGAAAGAACCCAAACTTTGCCTTCTCCTCGGGAAAGATTTCCGTATTGGGAGGGTACACAAATGCAATTCTCCTCGGCTTGACCGCCCTCTTCATGGTAAAGGAAGCTGTAGAGCGTTTGATGAACCCGTTGTCTATTGATTTTACCGAAGCGATTGCCGTTGCAGTATTCGGACTACTAATCAATATAATAAGTGCCCTCATACTGGGCAGTTCGCATGGCGCGGAGGATAATCATCACCATCATGATCATAACCTCAAAGCCGCCTATGTACATGTGCTGACGGATGCGCTGACCTCCATACTGGCCATATCCGCTCTGGTCACCGGAAAGCTCTTCGGGGTGATGTGGCCTGATGCGCTGGTTGCCCTTATCGGTGCAGCGGTTATTCTCAAGTGGGCGTTCTCGCTGCTCAAGAGTACCGGTGAGATACTGGTAGATTACCATCCCCAGAAAAATGCAGCTAAAACGGCGGCACAGGTTATCAATCGATTCGGGGGAACATTGGTAGACTTTCATCTCTGGCGAACCTCCGAGTCGCATAAGGCAGCCCTGCTGACAATAGATGAAAGCAACCTGAGCAGCATAGCCCTTTTGAAGGAAGAGCTGCGCGCACTCCTAGAACTCGACCACATAACCCTCGAGGTGATCAGATAGCGGCTATCTCCTATACGTTTTTGCTCAGTGCCCCGCTCCGCCACTCATCTCGACCGCATGCGGCAGAAGCGGCAACAGCTGGCGGGTACAGAAGTCACTGGCGCGCACCGAGCCGGGCAGATTAACCACCAAGGTTCGTCCCAGCATGCCGGCGGCGCCCCTCGAAAGCGCGGCATTGCCGGTCTGTTCCAGGCTGCGCAGACGCAGCAGTTCGGCGATCCCGGGAACCGGACGGTCGCATACTTCCAGGGTAACCTCCGGAGCGTTATCCCGCGGCCCCAGTCCGGTTCCGCCGGTGGTGAGGATCACATCCACGCCGGCATTCCGGTGTAGCGCCGCCCGTAACTCATCCGGCTCGTCGCTTATGACGGTTCGCCGGATAGCGGCCGCCGGCAGTGCCTCCCGCAGGAGCGATTCAATCTGCGGGCCGGATTCGTCCCGGTACTCACCCCGGGCAGCCCGGTCGGAAATAGTACACACCAGTATCTCCATCGTTGACAACTCCTCCCTTTATCACACGGGCAAACACTCCGGCCCGCGGCATCACGCAATCCCCCACGATCCGGCGGATTTCACAGCCGTGATGACACTCTTTACCAATTTTGCTGATCTCTAAAATAGCACTTCCAATAAATAGTTTCGTACCGACTGGTAATGAGGCGGGTTCTACTCCCGAGACAGTGAGATTCTCGGCAAAATCCCCGGCTTTCAGCTCGAGCCCCTTGCCGCGCATTGTATCTATATCACGCTCAGCGAGGATACTTATCTGCCGGTCTCCGGGCCCCGCATGCGCATCCCCCTCTATGCCGTGCTCCGGGACCAATCGAATGCTTTTACAGGGCTGCTTTTTCTCCCCTTTTCGCACTGATGTGTTCACGGATAATACGGTAAACGCTCCCGAAAGCGGGGACGTATGCTCTACGGACGACTGCACCGCTTTGCTTTTTTCCACCAGATGAATTTCACTGATTTCCATATCCTTATCCACTGCTTTGCACATATCATAGATGGTCAGGGCGGCGGCCGATACAGCAGTCAAAGCCTCCATTTCTACTCCGGTTCGGTCGGTGGCCCTGGCCTCTGCCCGTATATGAACCGCGTGTTCATCTACCTGCAGGTCTACATTCAGCGCATCCAGGGCAACCGTATGGCATAGGGGAATGAGATCCGGGGTCCGCTTTCCGGCGGCAATGCCTGCAATTCGGGCGGTTGCCAGCACATCTCCTTTCTGAATATTATTGCCGCGTATTAAATCAGCCGTCTCCGGACTGATGCGTATCCGGCCCGCCGCAACCGCGGTGCGAACTACAGGCGGTTTTCCGCCCACATCCACCATCCGTGCCTTTCCCTCTGCATCCAGGTGTGTCAGTTCCGTCTTCAATATATTATCCTCCAATTGTCTGCATACTGCGTCGCGAGCCGATAGCACCGCGCAGGGGTTTTTGGCGAATCGCTTCCCGCAGGGATTCTTCCGGACAGTCTTTGCTCAGAGGAACCTCTATAGGTGAATGTAGGCAGGGTTTGAGCATCCCGTCCGCGGTAATTCTCAAACGGTTACAGGTTCCGCACTTCGGCGGGCGTTCGAAATCCTGAAAATCCCGCTTCATTTCCCGCAGTGAATAGCGCCCGATTTTCTGCAGATATAAGCCTCGATCAGCGCAGAACTTCTCCATCTCCGCAATCTGCCGCTTTTCTTCGGCCCCGGAATTCTCCGGCACCACCATGTTTACTTTTATCGGATAAAAGCCCGCTTCCAGAGCGCTTCCAATCCCCATTATCACCGGCTCGATGTTTCCGCCGGTCAGCTTTTTATAGGCCAGCGGATCGAGGGTATCCAACGAGACATTGATGCGGTCGAGGCCGGCGGCCCGCAGCGGGCCGGCCAGGGCCGACAGCAGAGTTCCGTTGGTGGTCAGATTAACCTCCGTAATTCCATCGATAGCCTTGATGCACCGCACCAGTTGCGGCAGCCCGGTGCGCAGCAGCGGTTCGCCGCCGGTCAGTCTGACCTTGTGAAACCCAATCGCTGCAGCGGCACGCACCGTTGCTACGATCGCATCGTCAGTCAGTGTAGAGCCACACTCTCGCTGTTCGCCTTCGGCGGCACCGACGCAATAGCTGCAGCTCAAATTGCAGCTGCCGGTAACCGCGATTCGCAGATAGTCTATTTCACGCTCATAGGGGTCGAACATACACCTCACCTCCTGCTTCGATCGGAGCAGCCCCCTGCGGCAGGAATACCACCCCGTCGGCTGCAGAGAATCCGGCCAGGTTTCCGGAGTTTATATACTCAACCGGATGTGCCCGCCCGTCGATCAGCCTGACCGGGAAAAATTCGCCCCGCACGGGGTCGCTGGGTTCGAAAGCCGCCGCAGACCGTACACGGGCACCGGCCGGCTCAGGCGGCAATCCGCCGGAGACTCGAATCAAGCGTTCTGTAAATAGCAGGTAATCGATGAACGCGGAAACCGGATTTCCGGGCAGTCCGAAAACTCGCACCCCACTGCCTTCATCCTCCGCGCGGGAACCGAAGAAGAGCGGACGGCCCGGCTTGATGGCCACACGATGAAATTGCGTTCGAACACCACACGCCTGCAGAACCTCGGCTGTGTAGTCGTAATCGCCGCGAGATACACCGCCGCTGATCACAAGTATTTGTGACGCATCCAATGCGACCCGCACCGCGGCTTCTAGGGCCTGCGGATCGTCCGCTACTTTCTGCGCCTGTACAATTTCGACTCCGTACTTAGCTGCTCTGGCTCTGAGCATGGGGCCCACCGCGTCATAAATCTGACCGGGACCTAAGGGGTCGCCGGCAGCCGCCAGCTCGTCGCCGGTTATGAGCAGGCTCATTCGTACGGGGGCGTAGACGCTCAGGCTCTGCACCCCAGCACCGGCAAAGGCCCCGATATCCGCGGCAGTAATTTGCCCACCTGCCTTCAGCATTGTTTCGGAGGCCAGATAGCTGCCGGCGCGGCTGATGTGAGTGTCTGCAGGTATCTGCTTTAGCGTAACCTCGTGTTCCGACTCAATTACCAGTTCCCGGGGAACGACCTTTTCCGTACCCGGCGGCACCTGGCCCCCTGTCATGATACGCACACAGGCCCCCGGTTCGGGACTTAGCCGCGGGGGCGTGCCCGCCGGCAGTGTATCCAGAACCTTCAGCTCGCCCCCCGTTTCGCCGGCGGCGATTGCATATCCGTCCATCCTGGCAGTATCGAACACCGGCAGCTGAATCCGGGAGTACACCGGTTCGGCCAACATTCGCCCGCAGGCCGCCTGCAGCGGCACAGTTTCGGCTGCCAGCGCAAGCTTCTGAGAATCTATAATGTGTAAGGCTTCAGATAACGTAATCATCCTGTCTCCCTCGTAGTAAAAATCGAGCGCCCACGCTCTATGCCGGCCGTTCGCCTGAAAAGGCTGAACAGCACCAGTAATGCTAAACTGATAGCCGCCAGCAGAGCGGCCAGGGAGGCGGCTCGTGGTTCGTTCCCGGCCATCACCGCATCCCAGATGGCCAATGAAACCGTCTGGGTTTTGCCGGGGATGTTTCCGGCAACCATCATGGTAATGCCGAACTCCCCGAGGGCACGCAGGAAGGCCAGCACAAAACCGGCGGCAATACCGGGCAGTGACAGCGGTAGAATAATCGATCTGAACAGGGCCAGTCCGGCGGCACCGTCCACCGCCGCCGCCTCGAACATGTTCAGCTCAATCGATTCGAAATGACTGCGCACCGAGCGGTAGAACAGCGGCATACCGGCCAGGGCGGCGGCCCCCACGGCGGCCCAGCGGCTGAAGAGAAATCCGCGGGCCCCGGCTCCGGCCGCGCCCAACAGACTTATCACACCGTATCCGAGTACCGTCGGCGGCAGAAACAGCGGTATGCACAGAATGAAGTCGAGCATACCGGCCGCCAGGCTGCGACGACCGGCCAGCCGCCAGGCGAAAAAAGTACCGGCGCAGGCAACCAGCAGGGCAGCGCTTAAGGCGACCTGCAGACTGATGTGTAGCGGCGACCACAATGCGTTCATAGACGGCCGGCCACCTCTTCGGGGCTTTCATAGGGTTGAAAACCGAACTGCACCAGAATGCGAGCCGCCGTCTCGGATCGGAGAAATTGAAAAAAATCGGCTGCAGCGCCGGGCCGCAGGCCGTCCGCCACAAGGCCGGCCGGATACATAATCGGTTCACCCCGCACTGTCTCCCATTCCGCAGCTATCTCAACTCCAGGTACCAAGGCGGCATCGGTACGATACACAAAACCGGCGTCCACATGTCCCGACTCCACCCAGGCCAGCACCTGTCGTACGCTCGCCCCGAATACCAGCTTATCTTGGAGTGTCCGGTACATCCCCGCCGATTTGAGTATATCGTCAGCATACCTGCCGGCGGGTACATACGCGGGAGTACCCAGCCCGATACGTTCGATCTCTGGACTCTGCAGTTCTTCCAAGCTGCTGATCGACTTTTCACGTTTACTAACCAGGACCAGGGCATTGCGACACAAGTTAGCTGTGTACCGGTCGCGCACTTTTCCCGCGTCGATCAACCTCTGCATGTGGTACTCGGAGGCGGAGATGAACACATCGACCGGTGCGCCGTTCGTAATTTGGCTTGCAATCGTTCCCGAGGCGGCCAGATGCAGTACCGCCTCCCGGCCCGGGTTCTCCCCTTCATAGGCCGCAACCAGGGATCGGGCGGCATCGCCCATGCTTGCTGCCGCCGATACCTGCAGCGTTTGATCGGTTCTCGTACAGGCTGACAACACAAGCAAGAGCGCTACACCACTCAGTATAAATTTATTACTGCTTTGATAAGCTTTCATCTCCATTATTTATACATATGTATAATGGTGATGTCAATTACCTTCCTCATTAGAAGAAATGAACTTTTAGCCTGGTATTGCTTGCATTCGCATAGACCGAAGATTATCATTTTAGTATGAAATTAACAGAGCATGGACGTTACAATTACTCGCCGATTTTTGATCGTCCGGTGTATGACTGGCCCAACGGAAAGCGCCTGGCAGTCTACTTTGCGATCAATATCGAACACTTTGAGTTCGGGGCCTTTCCGGGTTCCGATTTTACCGCCGTATCGATTCCACCGTATCACCGGGGATACGCGTGGCGAGATTACGGTAACCGGGTCGGAGTCTGGCGGCTGCTCGAGATTTTCGACAGGCTCGATCTGCCCTTAACC
>JAASTM010000136.1 GCA_021767325.1 Spirochaetales bacterium | reverse complement strand
CTTCGATTTTCTCGCGGTCGATTATCGCTTCGAGTTGTTCGCGGCTAATCTCACTCATGCGGGCTCACTCCCATCTTGTTCAGCAATCTGCGGGTCATCATCTCCCATGTGAAATAGGGAACGGTAATTTCCAGGGCTTTGCGCCCCATCCGTTTCCGGGTGTCCTCATCGTTCAGCAGGTACAGCATAGCCTGGGCAAAGCCGTCGGTCTGATCGGCCGGAACCTCGATAGCACCCTCTCCGATCTGCAGATAAGCCCCGCTCTCTCCGTTGTTTTTCAGGGGGGCGCGTTTCGGTTCGTCGCCCAGCAGATATTCTGAAACAAATGGAATTTTGTCGCTGCCGACCACCGGTACGGCTGTGGCGGCGGCCTCCTGTACCGACATGCCGAAGCCCTCCATTACTGATGGCGAACAGTACACACTGGTCAGGGCATACAGATACGGCAGGCGCTCCGCCTCATGCCCTATCGGAATAACGAAATTCTCTACTCCGAGCTGCTTCATCAGATCGGTCAGCTCCTCGTAAAGTTCCGGCTCACTCTTCTCCATCGCGACGATCAGGCGGGTCTCCGGCAGCTCGGCATGCAGCTTGGCGAAAGCGCGGATCAGTACGTCCTTCCGCTTGGTTTTATCGGTTCGGCTGATCTCGATGATAAAGCGTGACTTCTGCAGTGTCTGCTTGGACTCCCCGGATTTTTCGGCCAAAAAATCCCAGATCTTATCGTCTTCACTAATACTGCGGGGATAATACCGGTCGGGATCGATGCAGGGCGGTAGAAACAGGCCGATCTCACGGCCGTAGTCCTCCCGCATAGACTGGCGGATCAATGAGCTGGTGGCGGCCACATGATCGAGTTCGGGGATAAACTCCTTTTCGGTCTCTATGCGCTCATCCACCCGCAGCTTTTCCCAGGTCTCCGGGGGCATATTGCGCTTTTTAATGGCTCCGAGAGAATGGGGTATCCAGAGGTGGGGAACCTTCCGTTCCAGCCGCGTGTTCAGTTTTACTCCCAGCAGGGCCGCATCCCAGTAATTACTGATGATCAGATCGACCTGTTGATCTTCCTGTGAGAGTATCCCGTACAGTGAGTCCACCAGTTCGGGGATGTGTTCTTTCATATCCTCTTTGCGGACAAACTCCTTGGTGCTGTCCTCGGTGTATACGATTCGCCGGTCGGACGACTTATAGCGAAAACCAGTCCGCATTTCGCCGGTCTGGGGATGCGGATATCCCCCGCGGTTGGCAATTGTTATCTTGAAACCGAACTCCGCCAGCACATCCGTCAGCTGGTTTACATAGACATCCTGTCCGCCCGTGTCCGGCAGTCCGGATATGACATCCCACTCGTGAACACCATGATTCGTAATCATGAGAATGTGTTTTCGATCGGACTGTACGAACTCCGTATGCATTTGTGATGTATTTTTATCGCTCATCCATTTCCTCCTACCAAGACTACTCTTGTATTACTCCGAAATGCCGTAAGCCTTCACGGACTCCCGCAGCGTAGGAATCTTCCGCAAAGTAGAAAGTAGAAATCGGATGTTCCTTTTTCAGCTGCAGCAGTTCGGGCTTGGCATTTCCTACCACGATACCGCTCTCGAACTCGTCGAACATAGACCGGTCGTTACCGCTGTCCCCGGCTACTATAATAGTGTCTGCATCCAGTTTCTGAAGATTAATCACAAACCGGATGGCATTCCCTTTGCCGGCCGCCGCCGGAATAATATCCAAGTCCCTTCCACTCGACCACACTACCTGGCACAATCCGTCACTCTCGTATTCGGCCCGTTTACGAATCTCTTTCACCGCCGCTTCCGGATCGGGAGCAGAGTCGAGATAACAGCTGACCTTCAGGGGGGTGTTGAACTTTTCGGGCTGCATAACCACCCCTTCAACCCCGTCAATCAGCTTCAGTGCCTCATTACGCGAGAAATCTTCCATAAGCATGTCGCGCCACACGTGGAGAGGATCATTCCCGCGTGTGTACGGGGGAAGGTAGATTTCAGTGCCGACCTGCGAAACTATCGCATCCGGCACCGGAATCCCCTCCTCTTCGAAACCGTCTATCACCTGCTCGAGCCGCCGGCCCGTTGAGAGTATCAAAAACATCTCGTTTTCCGCCCGCAGTTCGTCAATTTCTACCCGCAGGGTATCAAGTGCCGTCCTATCGCCTGTCAGTGTATTGTCGATGTCGGAAGCCAGTAACCACTTAACTTGCATAGTCGCCTCCTTTAAAAAAAACACAGGGGTCCCGATTCAGCTGATCCGCGAACCGTACCCCTGTGGCAACTCACATTATTCATTACTTCTAGCATAATAAGAGAAAAACTGAAATTCAAGCTTTTCTAAACTGTACACCTGCTGGTTAGGGGGCTATAGTGATAGACCATGGAAGTTGAATTGATAGAAAAATACGCGGAAACTATCCTCAGAACGGTAGCCCTGCAGCCGGGACACTACCTCTTGATCAACAGCGAACCGGTCCACCGCCCGTTTGCAGTTAAAATCGCCGAAAAGGCCTACCTTATGGGCGCCGCATATGTTGATATAGAGCATCCCCGCCGCTTCGCCCCGCAGCTCAACCGGCTGCGGGCCGATTACTGTCGTGAAGAGTACCTGGAACGCATCCCGCAGTCTCTGCAGGAGCTCAGCCGCCGCCGGATAGATGAGAAATGGGTGCATATTAGCATCGGCGGAGAGGAGAATCCGGATGCCATGGCCGGGGTCGACCCGCAGCGATCGAAACTGCTGAACCACGGTTATGCCCCAATACGCCGCGACGAGATAAGCGCCCGCATAAATGCAGACATACAGTGGCAGGGCTGCTATCTGCCGACTCCGAGCACGGCAGCCCGTATGCTGAACTGCGCGCCTTCTCAGACCGCTGCCGATCGAGCATTTGGCTATTTAGCCGATATCCTCATGCTCAACGATCCCGACCCCGCTTCCCGCTGGCTGAAAAAGGTGGATGAACTGCACCGGCGAAGCGATGCCCTGACAGCAGCCCGTCTGGCTTCGCTGCATTTCACCGGCCCCGGCACCGATTTGAAGGTCGGCCTGCCGGATCAGCACAGATGGCTGGGAGGTGCGTTTACCACGGACGATGGCACGCGGTTTCTGCCTAACCTGCCGACGGAGGAGGTTTTCACCTCGCCGCACCGGCAGAAGACGGAAGGCAGGGTAACAGTAACCCGACCGGTGATGATCAAGGATGTCGGCGGGCAGCTGGTAGACGGGGCGTGGTTCGAGTTCAGAAACGGTCGGGTGGTAGAATTCGGCGCTGAAAAGGGAAGAGCAGCCCTGGACGAACTGCTCAGTTTTGACGAAGCCGCCGCATATCTGGGCGAGGTAGCACTGGTCGACAGTAACTCGCCCATTTTTAGATCGGGACAGTTATGGCGGAATACCCTGCTGGATGAAAACGCCGCCTGTCACATAGCCCTCGGCCGGGGCATCTCGACCGCCCTGAAACACGGAGATAAGCTGAGCGATCAAAAACTACAGAAACAGGGAATCAATATCTCACAAATCCATACCGACTTCATGATCGGCAGCCCGGCTGTGGAGGTGCGGGGAACCGACATCCACGGGCGGGAAATTGAGATAATCACTAACGGTAAGTTCAGAATTTAGAAATGCAGAGCAGCACCAGCCTCGGTCATAAGGCGCCGGGTCTCCTCCGATTCGAGCAGATTCACTCCGCCGAAGAGGAGCAGACGGCCGAGATGAATGTTCATTTTCGCCTCTACCTGCCCGAAGGTGATGTCCGGAAAAAACATCCCGCCCGTGCGCAGGTGCAGTGAAACCGGGCGGAAGGGATACATTCTGAACCAGCTGCCAAACGCCCATCCGTCGCGGTCAAGCACTCCATCGAAGAAAGCGCCTTTGCCATAGGCGGTCCAGGTGAAAAAGTCGTTCTGCACTATCGAGAAATCCAAGCCTGCTGTGGTAATGTGCAGTTCATCGCTGCCGTCGTAGATCAGCCGGTAATCCACATCCGGCCCGAAGAAGGGTGTAAACCTGCCCTGCAGGCTGGCCACGGCTCCGTACTCCCCCTCTTCGGTCATCAGGGCCCCGGAACTCAGTTCGAACCAGTAGCGCTTGGCTCCCCGGCTGCGATAACTGACCCGGGGCCGCTCCTCACCGCTCTCTATCTGTACATTCGAAAAGTCGTAGTTGATAAAATTGCGCGGGCGTCCCTCAGCCAGACCACTGGAAAAGCTGACCGGCGGCGCATACGGGTAGGCGGAGTAATACACGCCGTTATTGTGGATTGCCCAGGCGAAAATAGTAATCTCCAGCAGAAAGCGGACAATTAGATTTCCGCCGTTCTCCTCGCCCTCCTCCTGCTCATTTCCGGCCTGTTCATTTTCCTCCGAACTCCTGTTTCGGGATTCCTCTTTCTCTACATCCTCTTTGAATGTATTTAGATCGGCATAGACCGGCAGGGCGGACCACACAGCCATACACACCAGCAGAACCGAGGCTGCAATGCTTTGTTTCAAAACAGTACTCATCCCGCTACCCCCTACCTGTAATTATAACGCAAAAGCGCCGGATTACTCGCCTTCTATCATCTCTATCAGCTCTTCAACCGAAGGAACCTTTCCCTTTGAAATCACCTCACCGTCTATCACCAGCGCAGGAGTAATCATCACTCCCATCTCCAGAATGGTATCCACATCAGTTACCTTTTCAAAAGCAACATCCGCACCGGATTCTTCTATCGCCGCCTCTACATTCTGTGCGAGATGTTCGCACTTGCGACACCCTGATCCGAGCACTTGAATCTTCATAGTTCATCCTCCCTTTCTGAGCGCATATCTATACTCCCGAGCCGGTCGAAAGCACAGCCCTGTCGGCCTCGGCCTTTATTCTGAGCAGGGACTCGGCTCCCTGCAGAAACTGCCGCAGACAGCCGCAGGCCAGATTGTAGTATACCGTCGTGCCGCGCTTCTCACTGCGGACCAGACCGACATTCTTCAAGATAGCAAGATGCTTGGAGACGGTGGAGGTATCTGCACCGACCATTTCGGTGAGTTCACACACACAGTGGGGCGCACGGCTCAACTGATCCAAAATGTAAAGGCGGGTGGCGTGTCCGAGGGCCTTGAAGATTGCCGCCCTGGCTTCATAAGCTGTTTTTTCCTGTTCCGTCATACCTATAATCTGCGGTAAATGAGCGCTCGAGTCAAGAATATGTCCTGGTTTTTTGGCGGAATCGCCAAGCACACACAAGCATTTTCATTATTATTTGAGTTACAGAATTGATTTTTTGAAGCTCTCTCTTTAGTATTGATTTCATATATGAAGAGTTTGCTGAAGCAGTTGTCTATATTCACCAGGGTTTCGATAGCGGTAGTCTTGCTCATTGCAGTTTCTTTCAGCAGCTATCTTTATATCGGAAGCCAGAGCCAGCGAAGCACCTCCGACTACCGGGCAATCTTGAGCCTGATCAACTCGTCAATCAGCACCCTGCACGACCTCGAAGTGGGCCGGCAGAGGCTGGAGGACTCCGAACAGCTGCGCACCTCCGTCCGCAATCTTATTCAAGTCATCGAAGATTCTGAATACAGCTTTATACTCTCCGAGACCCGCCTGCATGAACAGTGGATTAAGGAGTTTCGGAACGACCCCTCAGGAATGATCGAATGTCTGGGGAAAGTGGCCCGGATGGTAGGCGAACGATACAGGGAGACCCGCAGCACCCTCTACCACTGGTCGGTTGGAAATGCAGTCGTCTTTTTCGCACTTACACTATTTATTCTTATCTGGCTGATCAGATCGCGGCGGGCGATGGCCGCATTCGTGGCCAGCATCAGCACCGGTATCAGTCAGCTGCAGAATATGATTACCTACCGGGATTACGATATCTCAATACAGCCGCGCTGGCAGGAAGAACAGCAGCTTTTGGATGCGATCGAGCATATAAGTACCGAACTGAGCACCGACCGGAGTTTGACCGAGATGAATGTGGCGACCTCGCTGGAGGAGTTTCTGCCGCAGTTCAAAAAACTGGTCGATCAAAACATTCCCTGCGACCGTTTGGCGCTGGCATTCATCAGCCCTTATGGCGATGTAACCGCTGAATCGGCAGTGACCGATTTGAATGTGCTCAACCTGGAGCCCGGCTTTGTGGCACCGATTTCCAGCACCAGTCTCAATGAAGTCGCCGAATCCGCATACCCCCGCATCATCAACGACCTGGAGGCCTACTACAATACCGTGCATCAGTCCGAGGCAACCGATCTGATCCTCAAAGAGGGCTTGAAATCGAGCATTACCGCCCCCATCATCATAAACGGCAAAGCAATCGGCTTCTTGTTCATCAATTCGCTGCAGCGCAACGCCTACAGCGAACACCACATCTATCACACCCTGCAGCTGGTCAACCCACTGCGACAGAACATCTACTACCAGTATCTGCTGCAGCAGGTTATCGCGGAGACAGCCAAATCCTTCGTTGTTCTGATGGCGAAAAAGGACAACGAAACCTCGCTGCACATCGCCCGCATGTCGCTGTACAGCTACCACATAGCCAAAAAGCTCTTCGAGCAGGAGCGGCAGATAAGCCCCCGCCTGATGCGAGAAAT
>JAASTM010000135.1 GCA_021767325.1 Spirochaetales bacterium | reverse complement strand
TTCGGATCGAGAATATTCCGGTCGGCCTCCTTTAAACCTGCAAAGGGATTTGCAATCATCTGACGGATGTATGTTACTACATTGGAGTGGTCGCCGAACACGAACAGAGTGCCTACCGCATGGCCTTCACGTCCTTCCGCTGCCAGTTCACCGGCAATCTGTAAAATCCGGGTCAGATACGATTGCAGTCGGTGTAGAGATCGAGCTTGTGGGTAACTATCAGTACTTCCTGCGTACCGATAACGCTTTGTACCTGTTCGGCAGTTTCAAAAGCATCGGCGTGCAGGAGTATTTGAGCCCCGTCTAACTCCCCGGCGAGTTCAACACCTTTGCGAAAACTGGCTCCGGTAATCTCCTGTCCACGGTGGAAACGGCTCTGGATAGCCCGGCTGGAGGGATTAGATATCCGGGCGTACAGGTCCTCCTGGCTGGTGGAAGCCAGCAGACGGGTGTACAGCTCCCCGTCTTTCAACTGGGAGGCTACTTCACTTAGTATCTGCAGATGTTCCCGAGGCCCGCCTATCATCAGAATGACCAGGTGGACGAGCTCCTGCTTGGCCGGGTCCCATTTTATACCCGGTTTGCTGAGTCCTACCGCGATATAAGTCGATTCGTAGGTATCCATTACGACGTGGGGAATCGCTATTCCCGACCCCATATACGAGGTGATATTCTTCTCTCGTTCGAGTATTCGCTTGAGAATCCCTGCTTTGTTCAGTTCCGGGACATCATCTTCAATACAGCTCAGTAGCTCTTCCAGAGTATCGCGTTTGTTCTTTGAATCCAGTATTACCGTACGTCTGGGTGTAATGAAACCGGCTAATGACATCGCGCGCCCCCGCTCTCATTATCTATAAGCTGTAATGGAAAAGCAAGCCCATCGGCGGGGCCCTCGGAGGGCTGAACATGTACTTGTCAGTGCATTTTTACAGTAGTATGTTTGTGTTCAGGAGGGGGTAAATGAGAGTTCTGATTACAGGCGCGAGCGACGGAATCGGAAAAGAGACGGCCCGCCAACTGAGCCGCCAGGGCCACAGTATAGTTATGGTCGGCCGGGATAACCGCAAGAGCATATCTGCTCACTCGGAAATCCAGGCGGAAGCGAAGTCGGAGGTTGATCTTCTGACGGCAGATTTTGCCAGTATGGAGTCGGTATCTCGTCTGGCAGACGAGGTGAGCGGGTCGTTTCCCGACCTGCAGGTGCTGGTCAATAACGCGGCGGTCATCCGGACAGAGCGGGTGGTAACCGCTGACGGCTTCGAGGAAACCTTTGCAGTCAATTATCTTGCACACTTCCTACTTACGTATAAATTATTGAATTTATTACGTAACAACGCCCCGAGCCGGGTGGTAAATGTGAGTTCGATGGTGCACGAAAGCGGCAGTATCGACTTCGAAGATCTGCACTCCGAGCGCAGTTATAATCCCTCCCGGGCGTATGCGCAATCCAAGGTTGCGATGGTGCTGTTCACCCGTGAACTGCACGGACGGTATTTCAAAGAGGGAATCAGCTCGAATGCGCTGCACCCCGGGGTAATAAATACGAAGCTGCTGCACGTGTTGTTCTCCGGCGGGGCATCGGTAGAGCAGGGGGCCCGCACTCCGGCATATCTGGCAGCCTCGGAGGAAGTCGAAGGAGTCTCGGGCAAGTACTTTGTGAATAAAAGACCGGCCTTTTCCAGGTTCCTGGATGAGCCTGATCACAAGGCTAGAAGGTTGTGGGAGCTGAGCGAATCCCTTCTCTCACACTACCTGTAGAGAAGGGCTGCGGGCGAACGGCCAGACAGCCGCCGGCCCGCAGGGCAGCTTGAGAGCCGCTGGGGTTATTTTTTATCTGTCTTCAGATTTTGTACAGCGGCTGAGTGTTTTTTCTGTTTCAAAAAAGGCGCCGCAATTTTATCCACCGCCTGCTGGAGGCTATAGTTTGATTTCTGCGACATATCCATCGCCTGCTTTAGGATATCTTCGATTCGTTCCTGCGGAAAATTATATGAAGATAAGCGGTCGATCTGGCACAGCAGGTCCTGATATGCGAATGGGGAAGAAAAGGCTAAAGATCTGGCGAGCATTGTATTATTGGTCATAGGTACCTCCTATCAACAATATAATGAATCTGCTAATGCTTATCAAACTACTCATGAGGGGCAATCGCTTGACCAGAGGGGGCGGTTGCGGGCTACACTGAGCCGTATCGGGAGGGGAGTTCACGTGAAGAAGAAAGCTGACATAAAACGAATACTGCTGATCGGTATTCCCATGCTGCTGCTGGCCATCGGAATCAAAATGCTGGATGACGAGGCGCGCATCCTGTGGTTCGAGCGCAACGGCACCAACTATACCCGTGCACAATTCTATCTGTTTTCCGGCGAAAAGGAGCGCGCCTTCAGTGTGAAGGAAAACGAGGATGTGCGTATTGAATGGGAACCGGAACTCAAAAAGGGCCGTTTACTGCTGCGGGTTGATACGCGTGGCGAATCAATTGAAGCCGAGGAGGCGGACACCATCACCTTCAGTGCTCCCGAGAGCGGACAGATCAATCTGCAGGTAAAGGGAGAAGAGGCGCGGGGCAGCTTCGAGGTCCGCTGGAGTATCGACCAGTAGCAGCCTAATCCGCCGCTACATCAACCTCCTGCCCTCCGGGTTCAAATTCCAGGGCTGAGAGCTTGCTGCTGTCTAAAACAGTTTGTACATTATATGGTAGCATAGAGAACTATATAAAAAAGTGCTAGATGGCATGCAAAGGGGGCTGCAATGGATGCAATGAAATGCATACTCTCGAGAACAAGTATCAGAAAATTCTCTGATAAGGCGGTTTCATCGACAGAAGTGACCAAACTGCTGGAGGCTGGGATGGCCGCTCCCTCGGCGGTTAACATGCAGCCATGGATGTTTGTGGTTATCGATACAAGAGAGCTGCTGGACGTCCTGGCAGAGAAGCTTCCCTATGCCAAGATGTTAAAAGATGCGCCATTGGCGATTATAGTCTGCGGCGATCTGAGGAGAACCCTGGATCAACGCGAGCGGGAATACTGGGTAGAGGATTGCTCGGCGGCGGCGCAGAACATCCTTTTGGCAGCGCATGCGATCGGATTGGGAGCCGTGTGGACGGCGGTTCACCCGGTAGCCAGCCGGATAGATGCGGTGCAGAGTACATTGAACATGCCCGAATACTTGATCCCTCTGAATGTAATCCCGATAGGGTATCCTGCCGAGAACAGTGATCCGAAAAGCAAGTGGGATGAAAGCAAGATACACTGGAATGGGTGGGAGAGTAGTGAATAAGGTTCAGTTTATAGAGGGTTTGTGGCCGGTTTCAGCGGCCAGCCAGTAGATACCGCCTTTTTTATATAAAGCCTGCTTCCAGGTTTTTCCCGGGTTGTCTGAAAAAACCAGATCGGCAGAGGCGGGAATGATCAGCCAGTCATTGCGCCGCAGCTCGCTCTCCAGCTGTCCGCCCGCCCAGCCGGCATACCCGGCAAAGAAACGCACGTTAGGGGGGATGGGTACATGCTCCTGCTGCAGCTTCTTATAGTTCGTATGCAGCAGGGTAAAATCGGGTTCGAATACTATGTGATCACCGACCTGGATTGCACCGTCGCTCTTTATATCCCCTACAAAACCGGAGTGCAGGGCGAACAGGTAGTTCTGGTCGACCGGTCCGCCGATATAGATAGGCGCGTCGGAAAATTCGGTGTCATCCATATCTTCGGCTATTTCCGACAGGGTCGCATTACTGGGGCGGTTGATCACCAGACCCATAGCCCCGTTTTTATCGTGGGTCAAGATCAGTACGATCGTGCGGAAAAAGTTGGGGTCTTTGAGTTCCGATTCTGAAATCAGCATATAACCGGATAGAAACTCCGGCACCTCTTCCGGTTCCAGCGGAGGGGGTACTTGCAGATGCTTAAAATCCTTCATGCCTACAATATACGAACTGTAGTGAAATTTTCCAAGTACGCGACTATAAAAGCTCCGGTTCCTCGGCTTCGGCCGGTTCGGTCTTGAACGCAGCTACCTTTTCCACCAAATTGTCGATAGATTCACTGCTTCTCTCGTTCAGCTCATTCACCTGACTCATCGATTTGTTGATATCCTGGATGCCGGCTTCTATTTCCTGCATGCCGTCATTGATGACGTTGCCTATATCGAGTATGCCCTGTATGGAATGATGGATGCTTTCGGTGTTTCCGGAGACATTCGCCGCATTGTCCTGTATCTCCTGGGTAGTGTTGGAGAGTGAGTTCATGGCTTCGAGAATCTCGTTACTGCCGGTACTCAGCTCTTTCATACTGGAGCTTATTTCGGCCATCGCTTCGCTGGAAGAGCGGGTTTCCGCTTCGATTGTTTTGAATGCCTCGCGACTCTCATTACTGGTGCTGTGAATGGTCTGAATCCTCTGGGCAATGGTATTTATACTTGTCTTGATCCGTTTGGCGTTCCCGTTTGTGGATTCGGCCAGTTTGCGGATCTCTTCGGCAACCACTGCAAAGCCGCGTCCCGCGTCACCGGCGTGGGCGGCCTCGATGGCAGCGTTCATGGAGAGCAGGTTGGTCTGACTAGCAACATTGTTGATGATATCAATGACTTCCAGGATCTCGCTTACATCCCTGGTGCTCTCTTCAATCAGGGCGTTCGTATCCTCGATCTTCTGACCGCCGGAGGCGGTAATATCCACCAGTTTATCCGTGGCCTCTCTGCGGCGCTCCGCAATGGTGCTGACATTTTCGACGGCCGCAGTCATTTCCTCAATTGATGCGGATGACTGTGTAACTGCCGAAGACTGCGTATTAATACGCTCGGTAAGTGCCTGAATACCGGTCAGAATATCGTCGGAAGCTTTGGTAGCAGTTTCCATTTTCGAGACCAGATCTTCGAACTGATCGCCTATAGAGCCAATATTCGAGCTCATCTGATTTACTGCCGCAGCAGACTCATTGCTGGCGCCGGTGAGCTCGTCCTTCAATCGTGTGCTTTCCGCGGAAAGCTGTTTAATTTCGAGGATGATTGTGGAAAAATCATTCAGGAACGAGTTTACCGATCGGGCTAAATCCGAGAGCTCATCCTTCCCGCCCTCCTTCAGACGGTGCGAAAAGTCGCCCGTGCTCATTACCTGCAGACTGTTGAGGAGGTCATTGAACTGGGTGCGGATTTTCGCCACAAGGGTAGCTGATAACAGCAGTATCACCACTACAAACGCCGCTACCACCAGAAAAGTGGTGTTCTGAAGCGAGCTGGTTTTTTTCTCGGCTCCATCTGTCAGGCGATCAGAGAGTTCTGCAAGGGTCGACTGCAGCGATTCCCCGAAATAGTAAGTGAGACTCTCGACTTCCATTTTCACCTCAGCGACCTGCGGATCATTGAATTTTCGTACTGCATCTTCGAGTCCGGGGACTCCTTCCGGGTGGTCCTGAATTATCTGTATCATTCGCGAACCGATACTCTCCACATTCGAATCGGCGCGTCTCAAAATATCCTTCAGGTAGTCGGTTCGCATTACGCCCTGTTCGTTTTGCGAGATGAGCGAAAGATACTCCTGCGATTCTAACAGATCCATACTCTGATCGTAAAAGCTGGAGTACTGATCGAGAAAGCGTGAGTAAGCTACCGAGATGTCCGGTGTGAGCAGCAGTTCTTTTGTCATGGAATTGGTACGGTACATCTGAGAAGTAATGGTCTGCATTTCGAGGATCAAATTATCCAGATTACCGCGAATATTATAGAGTATATAGGAACTTGCCGCAGTAACCGCGAGAGCTGTCAGAAAGAGAATATTCAATAGTAACAGTCTGGTTTTGATTTTCATGGCACCCGTCCGCGTATGATTTTGTATTATTTTAACAAGGAAAAGTGAATTTGACCATGATTAACTCTATAAATAAGTCTAATAAATTAGGTATGTACAAATTTGCTATTTTATTCTCCGATATGTAAAAACTGCTATTTTCGGGTGTTGAGACTTGAAAGTAGGGCAAGATAGCTGTTATTTTATAGGGGAGTCAAAGGAACTCCCGGGTGGGTACGCCTTTGACTTTTTTAATATGAGCACGTAAGATGTTCACGAAGAATTTTTATGCATTAGGAGTAAATTATGCACGCACGACGTATGCTTCGCCTTTTTACAGCTGTGTCTATTATGCTGTTTGTAAGTTCCGCTTTGGTATTTGCCGGAGGTAAACAGGAAAAAGCCCCCGAAAAAGAGACTGAGTCAAAGCAGGAGACTACCGAGCAATCTGCACCTGAGCAGGATGAAAAGTCGAGCGAAACTGCAGAGCAGATCGTTACCGCTGAAGATGGGCAGGGCGGACCTGCTGCTGTGGTGAACGGAGAAGAAATCAGCCAGCAAGAGTTCGAGCAGCTGCTGAACTACTTTCGCTATCAATATATGCAACAGGGTATGCAGGTACAGGGACCTCAGCTCGAGCAGCTGAAAAAAATGGTACTCGAGAGTCTGATCGACAATGAGCTGATGTACCAAATCGCAAAAGAGAACGGCTACGGTCCCAGTGAAGAGGAACTCGACCAGGAGCTGCAGAAAACCAAAGGCCGTTTCGCCGATGAAGATGCGTACCAAAAAGCACTGAACCAGCAGGGCATGACCGAAGCAGAAT
>JAASTM010000134.1 GCA_021767325.1 Spirochaetales bacterium | reverse complement strand
GGCCCGGGCTTGTGCTTGCCATAAAAAAAGCCGCGGGCGGTAACCTCTAATCGAGAGGACCACCCGCGGCCTTACCGGAATACGCTTTGATTAGCGTGGGCCAGAACGCGGTGCCTCTCCGCTGTTCTGCCACCACCAAGAGTACATGGGTGTAATGTCTTTTACAAATGCTCTCTTGCTCATTGGGTGTTACTATACATAGATACATGGGATTTGTCAAATGGTTTTTTGAAAAATTATGCGAAAAATTAGTACGCTGCGGTTACGCCAGTGTAGTCAAATCAGCTCTTTGAATATTTCCACCGCCGGTTCGATGAGCTCGTCGGGAAAGTCGAAGGCAGTGGTGTGCAGACCGGGGCTCTCTTCGCCGCTGCCGATGAAAAAGATGCAGCCCGTGCGATCCTTGAGGTAGTAGCCGAAATCCTCACTTGCGCGGAAGGCGTCCGGCAGATTCTGTACTTGGATCCCAAGGCCTTTGCAGGCGGCGGCGACTTTGCGGAGGCTTTCGCCGTGATTCACGGTTTCCGGAAATACATCGCTCTCCTCCGAGCTGTACTGCAGGCCGTAGCGGGCGGCCTCTGCGCGGGCCTGGGTTTCGATATACAGCTGAAGGCGCTCGAGCTCGGCTTCGTATTGGGACCGCAGGGTCAGGCGCAGCAGCCCCTCGCCGGCGGAGGTGCCGAAGGCCTTCTCGCCGATGTCCACTTGGATAACCGTGCAGAGGAGGGTGCCCTGGAGTTCGAGCCGGACAGCGATATCATCGATGTGCTCGAGCTGTTCAATGATACGGGCGATCGCAAAAGCGGGGTTTATGCCTTCCTCCGGTTGGCTGGCATGCGACTGCCGGCCTTCGAAGGTCATGCTCAGGCCCTTAGAGGCGAAATGAACGAGCCCCGTTTTCAGCCCAACCGAACCTTTCGGCAGGCCGGGGAAGACGTGGAAGGCGTAGATCTCCTTTATTTGAGGCTCACCTGTTTTTAGCACGGCCGCGCATTCGCGGGCTCCGGCGCCGATCTCTTCGGCGTGTTGAAAGATAAAGTACACGTCCCGGTCGGCGCCGCTGCGATCGATTTCCAGGGCCAGTCCGGCCAGACTGGCGGCATGCCCGTCGTGGCCGCACTTGTGACCGACACCCGGGATTTCGGAACGGTAGGCAGCATCGATGTCGTCCTGCACGGGCAGGGCGTCGAAATCGGCCCGGAAGGCGATGGCCGGGTTTGGAGCCGGTCCCTCGGCCGGGGCAGGGTGTCGGGCGGGCGAGCGGTAACGGGCATAGAACCAGCGTCCCTGGTCGACAATTTCAAGTTTCGTATTGGCTTTGAGAAACTGCTGCAGGTGCCGCGGCGTCCACTCCTCCTGCATTGAGAGTTCAGGGTGCCGGTGGAGTTCATGCCGCAGTTGGATTACTGATTTCAGGTGTTCCGGTTGCATTGGTTTTTCCTCTTTTTCAAAGGAGTTCAACTAAAGCGGATTATGTAGTTTGAATAGATTTAAAGATTCGAAATCTCGTGTATTGCGAGTGTAGAGTAGATCTACACCGTGCTGTGCCAGGGTAATCCCCAGTACGAGATCAAAACTATTTCTGGCAGGGAAGGACTCATCTTCCCAATACGGGAAAAGCAAGTTCATCATGTCCGGTTCCCAGGCACATCTAAGCCAGCCTGACTGTTGCCGATACCATTTAATGGTATGTGCGGCCTTTTCTGCACTAAGAGGCTTACTCAGGACGGCTGGATTACGAAGTAGTCGATAGAGTTCGAACCAAACCTGATCGGCAATAATCCATTGGTGGGGTTCTTGGAGCGCAGTCTGCACGAGCTGCAGGGCTTGCGTGTGCTCCGGACATTCACGGTTGACAGCATAGAGCAGGATGTTCGTATCGATACTCTTCATGTCACCCCCTGTCCTCATTCGCTTGCTCGCGAAGTTCTTCAGGAGGTGTTTGTATCTCTCCGCAGTCGTAGACAGGGGGCATTTCCTTGACTGTATCGGGTGCTGAGTTCCCATAACGGGAGAGCCAAAACTCTACTGCGCTACGTACCAGTTCGCTGACTGGTCGATCCTGCGCAGCAGCTATGCGTCTGAGTCTGGAGAGCTGAGGCTCAGGAAATAAAATTTGCATCTTTTGCATGGATACATTATAAGCATGGATGATTGTGCTGTCAATTTTATTACAACTGCATGCGATATTTTACTTATCCAGCTGTCCATTTTAGTTCACCGATTTTCGGTTCCTTGTCTAAAAAAAACACCTCGGCAATATTTTTCCGCCGAAAGGCGAAGTCGTAATTGAACTCGGGAAGCTGGTACTCTTCAAGTAGTAGGCGCAGATCTTCCCGACTGAAGAGCTGCAAGTCGAGCAGATAGTGTGAACTGTTCAGCAGAATTTTCTCAAAAAGTTGTTTTTTCTTTCGCAGGTCGTCTCCGTTTATTATGACTTGTAGTTCTTCTGCAGTGAAGTGGCTTTCCCAAAAACATTCCCGGATGATCCGATCATAATTTACCATATCTGTATCATAGCTGCACCACATGCTGCGCGCAAGCCGCCGATATCAATATCAGAGCAGTGCCTTGAGATCCGCAAAAAGGCGGTAAAAATCTGATTAAAATTGTCATATAATTGGGAATGCGGTATCTTAGGGATAAGAGGAGGTGGAAAGTGCGAGTGTTTCGATTGTTCCTAAGCATTTTTCTTCTCAGTACAGTTGTGACAATTACCAGCTGCGGCGCTTCCGGTCAGGCCGAAGGCAGTAGTACTGATCAAGAACCTGCCGGATCAGCAGATGACACGGGTCAATTTGTGGACAATCCGGGTATGATTCCCTCCAGTGCCGGGCTGGAGTTTTCAACCGATTTTAGTCGAACTGTCATCTCATTTGAGAGTATTATGTCGGGTGGTCCTCCGAAAGACGGGATTCCGTCGATAGACTCACCCGAGTTCGTGACCATGCAGGCGGCCGATGAATGGATCGGCGACAAGGAGGCGGTGCTGGTGCTGCGCCTGCAGGGGAAGGTGCGGGTGTATCCGCTGCAGATTCTCATGTGGCATGAGATTGTCAATGATTCTGTAGATGGTGTTCCGGTGGCGGTTACCTATTGTCCGCTCTGTAACACCGGGATTGCCTTCCGCAGCCGCATAGACGGGCAGGAGTTCGATTTCGGAACCACCGGCCGGCTGCGCTACAGCAATCTGATTATGTATGACCGCCAGAGCGAAACCTGGTGGCAGCAGGCCAGCGGGCGCGGGCTGATCGGTGAGTACGCCGGCCGCCGGCTCGAAATGCTGCCGGTCGCGCTACTGCCCTGGAACGAGGTGAAAGCATCCTACGGCCAGAGCAGCAACGCTGAAACCGCGGCGGATGATGCGACCACAGATGAGGGGAGCCGTCTTGATCCGGAGATGGTGCTGGACACGTCGGCCGAGGTGAAGGTGCTTTCGAAGAGCACCGGCTATTCCCGTCCGTACGGGCAGAACCCCTACCAGGGCTATGATTCTAACGAGACCCCGTTTTTATATGCCGGTCCGGAGATTTCGGACGAGTACGAACAGATGGAGCGGGTTTTGGCGGTGAGAGTCGAAGATAACGAGCTTGCCTTTGCATATGCGGACCTGCAGGAAGAGAAGGTGCTTGAACGAGAAGTCGGTGGCAGAGAGGTTGTGGTGTTCTGGGAAGCGGGCACGGCCTCGGCATTGGATGCCGGTAAGTTGTCCGGTGGCCGGGATGTAGGTACGGCCCAGGCCTTCTATCCGGTCGCGCAGAATGAAGCCTCCGAGCGTATGCAGCTCAGCTTCTATTGGGATGGTGATAATTTTCGGGATGAGGAGACCGGGAGTACCTGGACTATCTCCGGACGGGCGACCGCCGGGCCCCTGAAAGGAGCCCGTTTGGAGTCGCCGGTTACGATCAACCATTTCTGGTTCTCCTGGAGTGCGTTCACGCAGTAGATAGGGCGGTGGGCTGAGAAAGGAGAGCCCGGAATCGCCCGCCTATCTGTGTGCATGCCTTTAGGCTAGAATTTGAAGCCGACAAAGAACATCGGCGGGAAGTAAAAGAACGGTTCTTCCTCCTCCTGCTGCTTGAAGCTCTCGGGTTTGTTCTGGGCATAGAGACCGAAGCCGAAGGGCCACTGCAGGTTTATGTACCAGGGCTGATCGAACAGGGTGAAGTCGAATCGGTAACCCAGTCTGAACTCGTTCCACAGATCGAAGCCCGGATAGTACTTGTCCTGGGTTTTGTCGTAGTACCAGTCGTAGTCGGGCCACAGCTGGTATTCTATATGCAGGTTGCCCCAGATAAATCGACGATAGCCGAGTATGAGGGAGACTGCGTTCGTGCTGCCGATGTCCCAGCGGATGTTGGTGTAGGCTGCCCCGAAGATCAGCTCGTCTTTCGCGCTCAAGTGATAGTTGTACTGCAGCGCATAGATCCTGAACAGTGGTGACATGGGACTGAAGTCAATCGAATGCCGGTATTCTTCCGCTTGGACAGGGCCGAGGAGCACGGCCGACAGGACAAGGGTAACAATGAGAAATTTTCTGTTCATAGTTACTCTCCTGAAGGGGCCGGTGCTGCCGCCGGTACTTTGAGACCGCGGAAGTAGAAGACCAGCAGCACAATGCTGACCAGGGTAAGCGTGCCGGAGATGTAGGCCAGGCCGGCGTCGGTGGTTCGGCGGGCGGTGAGGGCAAAGATTTCGCCGAAGTTCCAGGAGATGCAGACGGTAAACACCTTTACCAGCATGATGCCGGACAAGGGGCCGGCCCAGCCTTTGCGGCGCAGCAGTCCTACCGCGGCGATTGCCAGGGCGGGGAACTCGATGGTCAGGTCGAGCAGGAAGACCGCATAGGCGTTCTGGGGAGTGTGAGCGGCTACCAGCGGCAGCATCAGCAGCAGCCAGGCGGGAACCAGCACCGCCAGTACTATCAGCATGAAGGTGGCGACGGCTATCCGGGTGCTGCGGGGCATTTCAGACCCTTGAGCCACTACAGGTTTTAGCTGCAAGAATCCGTATATTAAACCCCAGAAACACAAAGCAAAAATCAACAGATAGACTGGATACAAAATTGTGTAATACGCTTCGATGCTGTACAAGGCAAAGGCGTAGAAGAAGTATCCGAGACCGCCGATCAGAGCGATGAGCTCTTTGGCCCCGCCGGTGCGGGCGTAGCGCCACAGCAGCAGCATGTAGCCGAGGGCCAGGGGAATGGTGATGAGATCCTGGGCGATGGCACCGATGCGGTTTTGCTCGGTGAGGGTTCCGGCGGCGATTGGCCCGCCGTAGATACTCGGCTCGAAGATGCTGATGAGGACGGTAATCAGACTGATGACTGTGGCGGCCGATGCGAGCCAGAGTACCGGCGGTTGTTGTTTTCGTGTGGTCATGTTCATTTCTCCTTGGTTATTTTATATGGTTTTTGTTCAGCCGGTGATGGTCAGCTCGTAAATAGAAAGTTCAGTTCCCGGCCTGTTTTTTCGATCAATTGGGCGGAGGTGAGCGGCAGGCGCCCCTTCAGATAGAAGAGCAGGTTGCTGTGGACGGTGTTCGAAATGAGGCCGCTGATGGTGTCCACATGTTCCGCCCCAATGATGCCCGCCTGTACGCACTCCTGCAGATGCTGCTGTTGCAGCTGGATCACCTCGGGCACGTAGGCGCCGCGCTGGAAATCCTGGAGTGCCGCCTCGCCCAGCTCCGCCACGAAGAGTAGATGAAAGACATCCGGATGCTCGACAAAATACTGGGTGTAGACCAGCGCCGGTTCGACGACCCGTTCTACCGGGGTTTTGCAGCTCTCTAAACGCGCTTTTACCCGCAGGGTGCACTCGTTGAAAAAATCCTTGGCGCATTCGTACAGCAGCTCCTGCAGATCGGCAAAGTAGTTGTACAGCGTTCCCGGTGCATATCCGGCCAGGTCGGCTACCGCTTTCACGGTCAGACTGCCTACGCCATGAGCGGTGATGTACTCCTTGGCGGCATCGACGAATATCCGTTTTATATGCAACTCGCGCATCTCTTTTCGACTGGGCATGGCATCCTTCCTGGTGAATTATGTTTAATAAATGAACAATATTCAAAAAATGAATATTATTCAATAGTTGAGGGGCGAGTTTTTGTAAAAAATTTTGTTTTTTTGGGGGAGCGGGCGGGGCGGGGTGCTGGGCCGGCGACGTGGCGCTGGGTGGGGGTGAGCGGCCCGGGCGGAATGGGCACTGGGCGGGTCTTGACTGGGTGGGGCTGGCTGAGTGGGGCGGGTCCAAAAAGAGGGGTCTATTGGGGGCGAGAGCGAGAGCGGGGCGAAAGTGGAGGGTATGGGGTTAGTAGGGGTTGGAGAGGGGCGGCGGCTAATCCGCACCGACGGGAAACGGGACCACTGAACTCCGGTTGTGTACGTCGATGTGCTTTCTCAAGCTGTCCGCATCAAAGCTCCGGCCGTGGGCCGGATAGATTCTGCGGGCACCGAGCTTAAGCACAGTCTGCCAGGATTGATAGACCTGTTCGATGTCTTCGTTGAACAGGGTGCAGTAGTGTGCCCCGGCAAAGTTCAGGAAGCGGGCGGCCAGATCGCCGCAGAACAATGATCCGTCGGGCAGCAGCAGCGACTGGCTGTCGGAGGTGTGGCCCGG
>JAASTM010000133.1 GCA_021767325.1 Spirochaetales bacterium | reverse complement strand
TCACTGCTGGTGCAGGCGGAGCTATCTGCGGAAGCTCCCCCGCATACCGAAGAGCTGATCGAACATCACATGGAACTGCTCGAACGCAACAGTCCTCGGGAAATTGCCAAAAAAACCGGTATCAGCGAGCCCGAGATAGAGTTGATCACCGAGTTTATCAAAACACTCACCCCTTATCCCGGCCGGCTCTATTCGAACAGCTCTACCACCTATGTGATTCCGGATGTGGTAGTGCGGCATGAAGAGGGGGAGTTCAAGCTCTATTTAAATGATGAAGAGATCCCGGAACTCGGCATAAACCCCTTTTACGAGCAGCTCGAGGATGCGGGCAAAAAACAGGAAAAACAAACCAAACAGTTCGTAAAGCAGAGCGTACGGGATGCCCGCTGGTTCATCTACAGTGTGAATCAGCGCAACCAGACGCTGGTCAAAATCGCCCGCACCATCCTGGAATTCCAGCGTAAGTTCTTTCTCTACGGACCGAAGCAACTGGCCCCCCTCACCCTGAAGGACGTGGCTGCGGAAGTGCAGGTTCATGAAACAACGGTCTCCAGAATCGTGAACTCGAAGTATATCCAAACCGAATGGGGCATCTTCCCCCTCAAATACTTCTTCTCGAACCAGGTCGCCAGCACCGGCAGCGGCCGCTATTCGAAGGAAGCGGTAAAAGAGATTATCAAAGAGATCCTGGAAGAACACGCGGGCGAGAAAAAACGGCTTTCAGACCAGAAAATTTCCGATATCCTCAAAAAACGCGGTATTTCCGTTGCCCGGCGGACCGTCACCAAATACCGTAAAGAACTGGCAATCGACTCATCCTATTACCGTTGAGCCCGCATATCCGGATAGGCGCACAACTTTCTCACAAACCTTTCACAAAAATTTGACAGTTCATACCGGGCGCAATATGTTTTTAGTATAGATATATCGTAATATTGAGGAGGAACTTGAATGAACTTTGAGATTAAGGGCGTCCACTACGATTTGAGTGAAGCAACAAAGGAGTTCATTGACAAAAAACTGGAGAAGATAAGTTTTGCCAATGAATATATTATTGATCTTCTCATCACCATTACGAAAAACAAACCCCGCTATTCAGTCGAAAGTAATATAAACTTTCGCTGGGGTCATTCCTCCCATGTCGGCGCCGAGAGCCACGAGCTCTATGAGGCGATTGAACTTATGATCGATAAACTGGAGCATGTAGTGCGGAAGGAGAAAAAGAAGGTCCGCGAGCACTAATCATGAGGAGCAGGGCCGCCGGACGGCTCTGCTCTACCCTGCTGTTTAGTATCTTTTCTCAATTCAACCTTTTTGGTATAGTCTAGTAATATATGGATTCATTTACTGTCCTTGATCTGCTGGATCTCGATCTTAAAGAGCACAACGCCCTCAATCTGAAGTGCATCGGCGGTCGTCCGGGCCTCGTGCGGACCATTTCCGAGCCGGAGATCAACCGTCCCGGTCTCACGCTCAGCGGCTTCTTCGAAGAGTTCGCCCACGAGAGAATACAGCTCTTCGGCCGCGGCGAGATAGCCTTTACAACGAAACTCGAACGAGAGGATAATCTCGATACTATCGAAAAGATATTCGCCTATCCTCTGCCCTGCTGTGTATTTGCTAACTCATACACCCCGGGAAAAAAGTTCATGGAGATTGCAGAAAAGGCCGAATGTCCCATTCTCCAGACCGACCTCCCCTCCGGTGAGTTCTCTCTGCGCCTGATGCGCGCATTGAACGATATTTTTGCCCCCAAAGAGGTTGTGCACGGAGTGTTGGTTGAGGTGTTCGGTATAGGTGTGCTCATCCGCGGGTCCAGCGGTGTAGGTAAGAGCGAAACCGCCCTCGAACTGATTGAGCGGGGCCACCGGTTGATAAGCGATGATTCAGTCGAGCTGAAGCGGATGAACGGGAACTTGTTGATAGGTGCGGCTCAAAACCAGTCCTTGGGCCATCACATGGAAATCCGTGGTCTCGGCATTATCAACGTCAGCCATCTGTTCGGTGTAGGTGCAATTCGCGATAAAAAACAGGTGCAACTGCTGGTAGAGCTAGAGGAGTGGGAAGCCGACAAGGTGTATGACCGCCTCGGTTCCGGCGACACCAATAAAGAGATGCTCGGTGTAAAAATTCCTTCACTGGTTATTCCGGTAAAACCGGGGCGCAATATACCAATCATCATAGAAACAGCTGCGATGAATGAACGGCTGAAGAAAATGGGGTACTTCTCGGCGCGCGATTTCAACCAAAACGTGTTAAAATGGCTTGAGAGTGAAAATGCCCGTAATCTGTATTTCAACGATAAAGACACTTTTTAGGAATATTGATGACAAGTAAAACAGTTACTATTAAAAATAGGGCTGGAATACATGCCCGACCTGCGGCACTCATTGTTAACACTGCCAATCAGTATGAGTCCGAGATTTTCTTGGAGAAGGACTCGATGCGCATTAACAGTAAGTCGATCATGGGCATTATCACACTCGGCGCAAGCTATAAGTCGACTATCTCAATCATGGCTGAAGGGCCAGATGAAAGCGAAGCAGTCGAAGCAATTGCAAAGCTGTTCGAAAACCGGTTTGAAGAAGAGTAGTGTATCTAAAGCATCAGTTCTAATACCCGTTATTGTCCTGTTTTTCCTGCAGCCGGATCCTCTCTGGAGCCTGGAGCTCACACACACCCTGTTTACCCGCGAATCTACATTTTCGATCAGAATCACAATGGTAGACTTCCCGGTACAAAAAGTCCGGAATGTCTTTCAGAAGAGAGAAACCACGCAAGTCCGTTTCGAGGTTCGTCTATTCCGCGAGACTACCGGCCTCTTGAGCTTTCTAGGCGATCAGTTGATAGGAGAGCACAACGACACCTATCACGGCAGCTATGACCCTTTTTACGAGATGTTTCATCTCGAGACATCCGATGATTCCCATGATTTCCTGCAGGAAGAGAACTTTTTTTCCGCTTTTCGCTCGTATTACACCAGTTTTGTACAACCGGAGGCTGAAGCCGACCGCATCTACCTGAAGGCCCGCATTACCTTCACACCCCGCAAGCTCATGCCGCCGCTGAACGTGCTGGAGCCTTTCCTGCTAGACAGTCGCGAGACTACCGGATGGGTACGAATACCGGTTCCCGCAGTAGAGAAACCCACAGGAGGCAGCCCATGATGCGTCGCCGATCAACCGGACAGAGCAGTACCCTCGGGCTCCTCAGTATCGTCCTCATTTACATCACCCTGATAATACTGATACTCCTGTTCGCCCGGCAACTGCTTTCCGAAATCTCCCGTGGCACCGCCCTTTCACGCTTCGTGTTCATACCGCTGGCAATTCTCCTGCCGCTTTTCCTCATTATTTCGGTAGGGTATAACATCAACCGTCTGGTTAAGGAACGGCGCAGCGGTTATCCGGGCAGTCGTTTCAAAGTCAAGTTGGTTATCTTCTTCACCTTTATATCGATATTGGCCTCGATTCCCCAGGGAGTTCTTTCTATAAGCTTTTTGAGAACCACTATGGACTCCTGGTTTTCTACTCAACTGCAGGATACGCTGCAGGGAAGCCTCGATATCGCCTTGCAGTACAACCGCAATACTCTGACCCAGTTGGAGGATTTTTCCAAAAGTGAAGTAATCGCCCGGGTTATAGAGGAGAACTATCCGAATACAGAGGAGATCTGGATACGTTTGACCTCGGTGTACCCTCATCTGGATGCAATGCAGCTGTTTCTCGCCGATGGGACGCATCTGCTGTTCAACGGTGATACAAACGCATACCTGGAGAACATTCCCCCTTCAACTGTCGAAGGGATTCTGCCCAGAGTGAAAACCGGAACCCTCAGCATCATCCGCAGTATCAGCTTTCTTCCGCCTCCGGAGCAACTGCCGGGCTCGGAAAAGCTGGCCGTAGTGCTGAGTGTAATACTGCCCTACGGCTTCGATACCAAAGCTCAGAACATAACCACCACCCTGCAGACCTTTACGCAGTACAACGAGTTTCAGAACACATTCTTTCTGGCACTGCTGGTGTTTTTCTCATTGTTCTCGTTTCCTATTCTCCTCCTCTCCATCCTCATCGGGTTTCTGCTGAGCGATGAGATAATCCGGCCGGTGGTTCATATGGAGGATGCAATCCAGCGGGTTATCAGCGGAGATTACTCGTTCCGAATTCTCACACGCTCCGGCGATGAACTGGCAGTACTGGTCGACAGCTTCAACTCTATGATCTCCGAGCTGGAGCAATCCCGCACCAAACTTCGACAAACCGAAAAGGTGACTGCCTGGCAGGAAATTGCCCAACGCATGGCGCATGAGATCAAAAATCCGCTTACCCCCATCAAGCTTTCGGCCCAGCGTATCCAGCGGGCCTATACTCAGGAATCGCCAAAACTGGGCCGTGTAATCGAGTCTTCGGTAGAATCGATCTCCCAGGAAATCGAGCACTTGAACCAGCTCTTAGGCGAATTTCGAGATTTCGCGAAACTTCCCGCCCCTTATTTTCAATCGATTGATGTCCACGACCTCATATCAAAAGTCCTCATCACATATCAGCCTTCTTATCCGCATGTAGAGGTCGACACCGATTACATGGAACATGTAAGTGTCAGTCTTGACCCGCATCAAATGACCCGCGTATTTTCGAATCTGCTGAAAAACTCCTTCGAATCCATAGATGAGGAAAAAGGGACAATTTCAATAAGTACGGACCTTGTCAGAAAGGGGCATACCCATTACTGTAGAATCAAGATTGAGGATTCAGGACGTGGTATCCCGCGCGAACTCGAACAAAAGGTCTTTCATCCCTACTTTACAACCAAAGAAAGCGGCACCGGTCTGGGGCTTCCTATAGTAGAGCGAATAGTCTCTGATCACCAGGGTCAGATCTGGTTCGAGACTGAAGAGCGGATCGGGACAACCTTTTATATAGATCTCCCTTTGGAGCAGCTGGTATGAGTACTATTTTAATCATTGACGACGAGCCGGGTATCCGTACGGTTCTCACCGATATCTTGGAAGACGAAGACTACCAGGTATTGAGTGCCGCCGACGGTCTTGAAGGCATGGACATCATTAAAAACGACTCGGTGGACTTAGTCATCCTCGATGTGTGGCTGCCCCACAAGGGCGGAATCGATGTGCTCAAAGAGATAAAGTCCCTCTATCCGGATTTGAGTGTGATTGTGATTTCAGGTCATGCCAACATCGATATGGCGGTCAAAGCGGTGAAGAACGGTGCCTTCGACTTCCTGGAAAAGCCCCTCTCACTGGATAAAGTCATTACCCTGGTCGGTAACTCTCTCAAAATGCACAACCTTCAGCAGGAAAACAAGCAGCTGCGGACAACCCTGTTTCAGGAAGACGAGATGATCGGCTCCAGCCCGCAGATGGATACAATCTGGGAGAGGATCCATCAGAGTGCCGCCTCAGATGCAAAAGTCCTGATTACCGGCGAAAACGGCACCGGTAAAGAGCTGGTTGCCCGAGAAATTCACCGGCGCAGCAGCCGAGCTGAGGCCCCGTTTGTCGAGGTAAACTGCGCCGCCATACCAGACACCCTGCTCGAAAGCGAGCTCTTCGGTCATGAAAAAGGAGCATTCACTTCGGCAGTCTCCCGCCGCAAGGGCAAGTTCGAGATAGCCCACGGCGGCACGCTTTTTCTGGACGAAATCGCCGACATGACCCTCAGTGCACAGGCCAAGGTCCTGCGGGCGATCCAGGAACAACAGTTCGAACGGGTCGGGGGCGAGAAATCGATCAATGTAAACATCCGTCTGCTGACCGCAACCAACAAGGATATTGAAGCGGAAATCGCCGCCGGACGCTTTCGCGAAGACCTCTTCTTTCGCCTGAATGTTGTTCCGATTCGGGTGCCGCCGCTGCGTGAACGGCTCGAAGATCTCCCTCTGCTGGTTGAATACTTCATGAAAAAGTACAATCCCATCCCGGACCAGCCGCCGCGGGAGTTCACCTCCGAAGCAATGAAATCTTTGCAGAGATACAGCTGGCCCGGCAACATTCGAGAATTGAAAAATTTCGTAGAACGTATTAATATAATGACAGACGAGCAGGAGATTTCTGCAGAGGTGGTAACTCACTTTCTGAACGAAAAGAAAGTCCAAAGGGTACCCCGGGGACTGCAGAAATACGCCGACATGCAGCTCAACGAAGCCAAAGCCGATTTTGAACGCAGATTGATTGAACAACGGCTCGAACAGTGTGACTACAATATTTCGCAAACTGCTCAGGAACTGGGGATTTATCCCAGTAATCTGCATGGCAAGATAAAAAAATACGGGATCGATACGAAGAAATGAGAGCATTGACGAGACGACAACAGGAAGTTCTCGCCTTTATTGAAACTTTTATAGAAAACCATGGCTACCCGCCGACTATGCGCGAAATTGCCCGTCATTTCGACATCTCTGTTAAGGCAATCTTCGATCATGTAAAAGCCCTTGAGAAGAAGCAGAAGATACGCTGCGATTTCAACCGCTCCAGGGCCATCGAACTGGTCAAACCCCCGGCCGAAGAGAAAGAGGAGATTGCAGAAATTCCGCTGCTCGGAAGTGTAGCCGCAGGAAAACCCCTCTTCGCCGATGAAAACCTCGAACGAATGCTCAAATTCCCCGC
>JAASTM010000132.1 GCA_021767325.1 Spirochaetales bacterium | reverse complement strand
GGATCCCATGATTCTCCCGCATTTCTAATTTCAAAGTGGAGATGAGGTCCGGTCGAAAGTCCGGTACTCCCCACTGTTCCAATTATAGCACCTGCAGTGATTTTTTGTCCTGTTCGAACAAAGCTTTCTTCAAGGTGCCCGTAAATTGTAGTAAAATTTCCCTCGTGGCGCAAAATAATATAGCGTCCGAGCACTGCATTGTTACCAGTTGCCGTAGCAGTACCACCTCTGGCGGCCTGCACTTCGGTTCCTCTGGGAGCGGCTATATCAATACCGTGATGAAAGTGCCGCTTATGGGTAAACGGACTGGTTCTATCCCCGTATCGCGAGGTAACTATCCCCTGCGGAAGCGGAAAACGGAACAGCACATTCAGAAAAAAGAGCCGCTCTAATGGATGAAATCGCTCTCCCGGCATAAAATAATAGAGTTTTTTGGCAGAATCGTCAATTATATAAATCTTTGTTCCCTGTACTGGGGCCTGCGTTCGCCAGGAAAGAATGAGTTTTTCTATGTCGTTGTGCGGATTGTCGGCGATGAACAGGCCGGGCCTGTTGGGAATGAGGATACATTCGCCCGCATTCAGGGCTTCCGGATTCCGCAGACCATTCAGAAGGGCAATCGTTTCATACGGCAGATTAAAACGAGCCGATATAGAGAACAGAGTATCATCTTCTGTAGTTGTATAACTGAACAGGCTCAATGGCGGGGGTGTTTTATCACTGTGTACTGCCCGATAGTACAGTTTTATATCTTCAGTAACTTGACGGAATACCGGGTCATCCCGGTGCAGCACGGCTATCTGCGGATACTCGCATCCCGGCGCGGCCGTCAGGGTAACAGTACTCAGCAGCAGAAACAGAGAGATACACAGGGATAGTGTGATTTTGCCCTTCATACAGTACCTCAAGTGGAGGCGAAAAAGAGAATTCCGATCAATACGATGCTCAGAATTGCACTTATGATACCGACTACAGGTGAAACTGTTGTAAAGGTAATTAGGGTTATATAAATGAGAACCAGGGCTGCGAGAATTTTTGCGATACGTTTCAACGGCATCAGGATTATTTCCGATGAGGAAACGCCCTTTGTTTTCAGGTTGCTGATGTGCGCTTTGACTTGCTTGAGCGTAAAAAATATCATCAGGCCTGCCAGCAGAATCAAAACCGCAGCGGTAAAACTGCTTCTATGCGTGGTTGCCCAATACCAAAGGGGCAGGGTGATTGCCGCTGAAATTGCTGCCACTACCACTGAAAATGCAAGTACCCGGACGAATGCTCTCAGGGCGGATATATACCCTTGGGCAATGCGGGTGGTAATGCGAAATACACCTGTACTCATTCCAAATTGTTCCTCTGCAGGTACTCTACAACTTTTTCATAGTCTCTATCAAGTTCGAGGGCAGCAAAGATACTGCGGGCCCGCCGAAGGTACTCTGTTCCGACTTCACGGTTCCCGGCTGCCAGCTCGGCACGGCCGAGGAGAAACAGATCGTGCCCGATACCGACACTGTTTTCGGTCAGTTTGTCGTATTGGAGGGCGGTTTGGGCATGGCGGACTGCCCCGCCAGTATTTTGTGTCTGCAGGGCAATCACAGCCAGCATGTAATGATTGGAAGCTATTTCAATGCGGTTATTCCGTTCAGTGTTGATCTCGAGGGCCCTTTCAAACTGCCGTCGGGCTGCATCGAGATCTTTTTGTGCCCGATACACACTCCCGCGGTTGTGCAGCAGGATAGCCAGTGCATCTGCCAGCTCTTTTTCATCCTCCAGTAGAGCGATTCCCTCTTCAAACCACTGCAGGGCCTCATTCAACTGTCCGGCGTTATAGGCAAACTCCCCCAGATTGTTGTAGGTCTCGGCGGCCGCCTGCCTGACCTCCGGTGCTGCAGATGCAACCGGAGAGAAGATTGTAAGAGTATCAGCTGCCGATTCGAACATCCGCTTTGCTTTTTCGGATTCTCCCTGGGCGAGAAAGGTCTTACCCAGTGCATTATAACAGACCGCTGTGCCGAGCTGGTCATCTATGCGGATGTAGCTGTTCATTGCCAGGCTGTACATTTCGGCGGCTTCTGCGTATCTGGCTTCGTTGAAGAAGGTGTTGCCGTATTCGGCGAATTTCGCCGCCTCTAAGGCGGTTGAGCGCGGGGGCGGCTGGTCTTTCGGCGCAGAGGAGCATGCCGTCCAGACCAGCAGTACACCGGCCAGCAGTATCAGTCCCGCATGCGTTCTCATCAGTATTCTCCATCCCGCATCCCCCGAAAAGTGGACGGGGTGGTGTAGTCTTCGGAAATACCGCCGCGCAGCAGCGGATTGTTTTTCAGACCCTGCATCACATCCTGGCCCTCCTGCAGGGTCGTGCGTCCCTCCTGCAGAATTGCGGTTATGTTCGGCTGTTGGTTGTTGACATAGTCGGCAAAACTGCTCAGTTCGGCCGCCGATTTCTCCAGTTCGGCAATGATAGCCTGAATCTGCCCGTAGAGCTGTTCGTCATCATCCAGCAGTTTGGCTATAGAGCCCTTCGGGTCGAGCAGGCGCTGCACAAGTCCCTGGGTATCGGCCAGCTGCTCCGAGGTCTTTTCCAGATTGGCGGTGATGCCGGTGGTATTCTGCAGGGTCTCGTTCAGTTGGGCCATGACCTGCTGGGTTTGCAGCAGTACATCCAGCAAAGGGCCCTGTTGGGTTCCCTTCAGGGTATTATCAATAGTGGTGATAGTGGAGTTGAGCGAGTTGATGGTTGCATAGGTGCTGTCGAGAATCGGTCCGATCCGGTTGACCACACTCGACACCGCATCTTCCTTATCGGCCATCTTAACCAGACCGTTCTGAATCCGCTGGCGGCCTTCCGGAAAATCGGTGGACGGGATAAACGCACCCTCTTCCAGAGGAGATCCGTCCCCTATGCCGGGGTAGAACACCAGTCCGCCGCCGCCAATCCCAATCGGGCTGATATTCAGCTGCAGTACCGAATTGGGCAGGACCCGGTTGTAGTATGTGTCGAAAATGTGGAAATCGATCTGCACGGTGTTGTCTTCCAACAGTTCGATATCATCCACCGCGCCGATGGTAAAGCCTTTCAGTTTTATCGCCATACCCCGGTTCAGGCCTTCGCCGCTTTGAAAGCGGCTGGTAAAGTGGTAATCCTTGGCGAACCAGCGCTGGTTGATACCCATGAATATAAGGATAGCGGCCAAAGATACAATAGCGATGAGCACGAAGAGGCCGACTATCTGTTCCGCAAAACGTATTCTAAACTTCATTCTTTTCTCATAGTATTCCAGTATTCACCTGCAGTCAAATCAGAATTGCTGCAGTCAAAACTTAAACAGTTCATCCTCGTTGTCCAGCAGAGTAAGAATATCCTCGTCGTACGCCGCAGCCTGCTCCAGAACTATTTCCAGCACCTTTTGAACCACCGGGTCGCTGCTCTGCGTTACTTCGGCAAAGGGCCCGTGAGCTGCTATCCGACCTTTGTAGAGAATGATCAATTCATCTGCAATCATAGAGATCAGTTCTGCATCGATAAACCCGGCTACAATAGTCCGTTTTTGCTTGTGGAGCTTTTTTATGATCTCTTGGATTGACTTTGCGGATGAGGTATCGATTCCTACCAGTGGAGTATCGAGAAACATAAACTCAGGATCGGTGATCATGGCACGGGCAAAGGATACCATCTTCTGTTCTCCGGAGGAGATCTGACTGGGGCGGTAGTCGAGCCGGTCTTCATAGCCCACTTCCCGCAGGTAGGACTCTACTCGGCGCTTCATCTCGGTAGGACTCATCTCCGGAAAATGTACTTCCAGGGGAAAGCGGACATTCTGCTCGATGCTGCGGTTTGCCCAGAGGGCTCCGTCTTGAAACACGAAGCCGGAACGGCGTCTGAAATCGATCTCCTCTTTATCCGAGAGCTGGATCATGCTCTTCCCGTCTTTTTTTACGGTTCCCCGGTTAGGCGGCAGCAAACCGGCTAAGACCTTCAACAGAATGCTCTTTCCGCTTCCCGAGGCGCCGATAATCACTGTTGTCTTGCCGGGAGTGACGTCCAGACTAATGTCATCCAGTACCGGCCGGTCTCCATACAGGACGGTCACATTTTCCATACTGATCTGCAGCGGGTCTCTCATCCTTCGAATTCCTCTATATATAGTAGATCATGGTAATTACCGCATCGGCAAGTATGCACAGTGTGAAACCCTGCACAACCGAGCGTATCACCATCTGTGGCACTTCAGTTGAAGACTGCTGTACTTTCAGGCCGTTATAAGTGGCGGTATGGCTCACAATCAGCCCGAAGATCAGGCTTTTGAGAATGGATGAAATAATATCCGGAGTTTTCAGATAGACCAGGAGGTTATGGAAGTATTCGAAAGCCGAGATAGGTTCGAAAAACTGCGTCAGGATGAACGAGCCGACCAGTCCGAACAGATTGAAGTAGAGGTTGAGTATGACCATAGACAGGGTTACACCGATAAATCGGGGTGCCACCAAATAGCGGATAGGGTTTACGCCGGTTGCAATGTAGGCTTCGATCTGATGGCTGACCACCATGTGGCCCAGTTCAGTGGCGATGGCGGTCGCTGAGCGGGCGATAACCACAAAGGCGCACAGCAGGGGGCCGAGTTCACGGGTGATCACGGTAATCAGAATCTTATAGATGAGCACACCCTGTCCGAACTGCGGCAGTATGTTCACTCCCTGAATGATAATGACCGCCCCTAAAGACAATGAAATCAGCGCTATGACGGTCAGAGCTTCGACTCCGGTGAACAGCAGCTGCATCGTAATTACGCCGCGGCCTACTTGCCGGCGCCGGAAGTACTGTAGAGACGCCAGGATAGATTGATAAAAAAAGCCGGCCGCGTACAGTACCTCATCAAACACCTGCAGTGAGTGTCGGCCGATCCGCTGAAGAAACATAGTGCACACTCCTTAGTTTATATCTTTATAGTAGCCCAGCTTAAGACAACAGGCAATGAAAGATTTTGAATTGCTATTTTTGGAAAAGCTATGTTGACAGGGGTGGGTTTGAAAAGTACAATTTTTACTTGAGGGGTAATGCAAACAATCAGGAGCGACAATGCCAAAAGCTGCGCGTTATCATGCCAACTCGGTCGTCTATTTCAAAGGGGATATGAACGACCGGGTGTATATCTTAAAAAGCGGTAAGGTAAGCTTAAACTACAACGATATAGAGACTGGCCAGGAAATCCACGATATCATCAATACTGGAGAATTTTTCGGTGTGAAATCAGCGCTCGGCAGATATCCCCGGGAAGAGACTGCCGTGGTTCTCTCCGATGCTTCAATGGTCAGTTTCAGTGTTCCCGAGTTTGAGCAGCTTGTACTGAAAAACACCCGCATCATCATGAAGATGCTCAAGGTTTTCTCGAATCAGCTGCGGCGAATGCACAAACAGGTGCGCAACCTGATTTCAGCCGGTAAGGACGGGCTGGAGCCGGAAGAAGGGCTGTTCAGAATAGGTCAATATTATCTCAACTCAGAGAAATACCATCAGGCACTGTACGCGTTCCGGCGCTATATCACCTACTATCCCTCCGGAAAATATTCCGCAGAGGCGACCCGGCACATAGAAGAGGCCGAACGGGCACTGCAGGGTGGTGGCCCGGCCCCCGCCGGACCCGGCGCAGTCGAGGGGAAAACCGCCCGCGCCAGCCAGACCAGCGAGGAGCTGTCCGATACGGCTAAGAGCTATTATAACGCCGTCAGCCTCTATTCTCAGGACAATTTTCAGGCGGCTTTGGAAGAGTTCAGAAAGATTGTTCAGGCAAATAACAGTGACGAGTATGTGGCCAAAGCACATTTCGAAATCGGCCGCTGCTATCTGGGGCTGGAGCAGTATGAAAAATGTGTTCAGCATTACACACAGATGATAAAGCATTACCCCCGGCACCCAGACCTGCGGGATGCCCTGCTGTACGTTGGCAACTGCCATGAAAAATTGGGTAATACAGGCAAAGCCCAGGGGTTCTACAACAAGGTGCTAACGATGTCCAGCGAAAACGAGGTAATCTACCGCAAGGCAAAGCGGGCCCTGCGTGAAGTCGAGGGGGCCAAATGAACGTTGACTTATCGATGTTTGAGCGCTTTGCCGTTACATTTCAGCCCGGCGATATCATTTTTTGTGAATACGAGCCCGGCGACAACTTTTATCTGATTCAATCCGGCCGGGTGCAGATCGTAAAAATCCTCGGCGATATCGAGAAAAATATCGATATCCTGCAGCCGGGAGAAATTTTCGGAGAGATGGCCATCCTCGAGGAAGCCCCCCGTTCGGCAACCGCCGTGGCAATTGACAAGGTCAAAGCACTGGAGTTCAACCGCGAGAATTTCGAGGTGCTGATGAAGGGAAATCCGCAAATCGCCCTGAAACTGCTGAAGCTGTTTACCAAGCGCATCTACGATCAAAAACGGCGGTTCATGATCCTGACCCTCAGCAATATCGAAGCCAGAGTAGCGGATGTGTTCCTGATGCTGGCTGAAAACCAGCCGACCGAAGACCCCGACGAGGATCAGCGGGTGTTTTCTACCAGCGTTGAGGATATCGCCCACTGGGCCGGCATGTCGTATGCAGAATGTAAGAAGGTTCTGAACCATTTTGCCGGGCAGCGCCG
>JAASTM010000131.1 GCA_021767325.1 Spirochaetales bacterium | reverse complement strand
GAGTATCCGGAGGTGGTCCGCAGGGCCGGCGAGGAGTACAACCCGAACCTGATTACCGCCTTCCTGTACGATATCTCCCGCACATTCAGCAAGTACTACCACGATCATCCTATTCTGCACAACGAGAATCCCGATCTGGTGGTTACGCGGATCACGCTGGCGCGGGCCATCCTGCAGGTGCTGCAGAATGCCTATTATCTGGTGGGAATCCCGTTCCTCGAGCGGATGTGAGCAGAGGCCGGCAGGTATATTGACCCTTTGCATAAGGGTATGGTATAAGAGACTTTACATACACTACGAGCTGAGGTTGAAGAATGTACGCATTGGTAGAAATTAAAGGTAAACAGTACAAAGCCACTGAAGGCACTACTTTAACAGTGGATAGACTTGAAAATGAGGCCGGCGAAGCGCTGGAGTTCGATACGGTTCTGCTGACCAGCAATGACGGTAAAGTCAAAGTTGGTGCTCCTTATGTCAAAGGGGCTAAGGTAAAGGCAACTCTCGAAGAGCACAACAAGGGCAACAAAATCGTTGTGAAAAAGTTCAAGCGCCGCAAAGGGTACCGTCGTACCCAGGGGCACCGACAGCAGTACTCGCTCTTGAAAGTAACGGGTATTACCGGCGCGTAAACCGTGATCGAGGTTCAGCTGCTGCTCGACACATCGATGTGTCTGGTCGGGCTTTCGACTGCAGGTCATGCAGTCAGGAAAACTGGTGAATCCAGTATTCCCTGTGCTGCGGTCTCCTCACTGGTGAGGACGACGGCGCGCATAGTCGAAGGCCGGGCGGGAATCGAGAGCAGCGGGAACGCTCCTCACCCGGGAAGCCTGGAACTGTCGCTTCACCGGGTAGATGCAGCCTCTCGGGAGTGGCTGCGCGGTATCACCGACTTTTTGATAGTCGGATTAAAGGATATCGAAGCAGACTACCCCGAAGAGTGCAGAGTAGTTTTGAAAACACAGGAGGAATAAGCACTATGGCACATAAAAAAGGTGGCGGAAGCACTAAAAACGGAAGAGACTCGGAATCGAAACGCCTTGGAATCAAGCGCAGCGGCGGTCAGCTGGTAAAAGCCGGCGAAATCATCGTGCGCCAGAGGGGCACCAAGTTCCACCCCGGTGAAAACGTCGGCCGCGGTAAGGACGATACCCTGTTTGCAAAGGCAGAGGGAACCGTACTTTTCAAACACCGAAAGGGCCGCAATTATATTAATATAGTTACTTCAGCTTAGGGGTAGCAGCGCTTCTAGTGGTTGGTTTTGCAGACGAAGTCTACATAGATGTCGCTTCGGGTAACGGAGGCAACGGCTGTGTCTCCTTCCGGCGTGAAAAATACGTTCCCAAAGGCGGACCGGACGGTGGAGACGGAGGCAACGGCGGAAACGTCGTTTTTGAAGTAAGGGCCAACCTGAAAACCCTGTCACATTTGAAAACCAAACGGCAGTATCGGGCACAGAACGGAGCCCCCGGAATGGGGAAAAAGCGTCACGGCAGCAATGGCGAGGACGTAATCGTGCCCGTACCGCCCGGAACTCTCATAAAAGACCCCGAAACGGGACGCGTTCTGAAAGATTTCACCCGTCCCGACGAGGGCTTAGTTCTTTTAAAAGGCGGGCACGGCGGCAAGGGCAATATGCACTATGCCACTTCCAGACGCCAGGCCCCCCGCTACGCGCAACCCGGCCAGCCCGGCGAAGAGATGCGGCTGCATGTAGAGCTGCACCTCATTGCCGATATCGGTTTTGTCGGACTGCCGAATGCCGGAAAATCATCTCTTCTCAAAACACTGACAAACGCGCATCCGAAGGTTGCCGCCTACGCATTCACTACTAAAATCCCGAATCTCGGAGTCATGCGGGCCGAATACCGCGATATTATCCTGGCCGACATACCGGGAATCATAGAGGGCGCCTCGCAGGGAGCTGGCTTAGGCGACAAATTCCTCAAGCACATCTCCAGAACCTCCGGTCTGGCAGTGTTGATCGACCTCAGCGACGAGGATGTCCTGCACAGTTACCGCGTAGTGCTGCATGAGCTGGAGGAGTATACCCCGGAGCTCTTAGAAAAGCCGCGGGTTGTCATCGGGAGCAAGGTCGACCTGGAAGGCAGCGAGGAGAACTTTGCCACACTGCAGGCGGAACTCGACGGCGAAGAGCTTATAAAGTTATCCTCATTCACCCGGATAGGGCTTGAAGAGATCAAAGCGGCTTTTCTGCGCCTGGTCGAAAAGGGTGAACAGCAAGACGGAGCACAGGCAGAGTGAAGACGGTTGTAATCGGCGGTACCTTCAATCCTGTACATATCGGTCATCTCTACCTGGCGGAAGAGGCGCGCCGGCAGGGCGGCTATGAACAGGTCATTTTCGTCCCCTCTCATATTCCCGCCCATAAAAATCCGGATTACTGTACAGATCCTGAAGACCGGCTGGAGATGCTCAGGCGGGCGGTAAAGCGCAGTGATTTTATAGTCGACGACTGCGAAATTCAGCGCGGCGGGGTCTCCTACACCTACGAAACCATCCTCGATTTGCAGGAGCGGTACAGCATCGAAGGGAAACCGGGCTTAGTTGTGGGCGACGATCTGGTGGAGGGGCTGCCGAAGTGGAGGCGCTGGGAAGATCTGCAGCAGATGGTAAGTCTCATTATCGCCCATCGTCTTTCAACCCAGAAGGTGGAGTGTCCATGGCCCCACACCTACATCGACAACTTGATCCTTCCTATTTCTTCCAGTACGATTCGTGAGAGAGTGAAATCGAATTCCGTCTTCCGTTACCTTGTACCGGAAGAGGTTTATACCTATATTGTAGAGAACGGACTGTACACGGAATGCTAGACCGCGGACAATTATATAACTATGTAAAAGCACATCTGAGTTTGCCGCGCTTTCTCCATTCAGTGCGAACCGCTGATATGGCGGAGAGCCTGTGCGTACGGTTCAATTTGTCGAGTGAAGAGGGGTACGTGGCTGCAATAGCACACGATATGGCCCGTGAGCTGCCGTCAGAGCAGGTGAAACAGATTGCCCGGGAAGACGGGTTGCCGCTGCTGAACGAGGAACTCGATCGGCCGGTCCTGCTGCACGGACGGGCTGCGGCGGTACTGCTGCAGCGCTTCTGGGGAGAGAGCCGGGAATCTGTACTGGATGCGGTCCGCTGGCACACCCAGGGGCATCCGCAGATGGGGGATCTGGCCGAGATCATCTATATCGCCGATTATATTGAAACGGGGCGGAGCCATATAAGCGAGGATTTTCGGCGCAGGATACTGGAGTTTGCTTCACTGAACGAAATGGTACTGGAAATATTAAAAGCCCAGTTTGCACATCTGAAGGACAAACAGACTGAAATTTCGAAGTATGCACTTCAGCTGTTTTCCGTACTGGAAGAGAGGCAGTATGCGAAAATTTAAACTGGACAGAGCTGTTATCTTTTTGTTTCTCATTCTGGCGGTCTTAGGCGCAGCCGGAGTCTTTATTTATATGCAGGTGCGCACCGACCAGATAGCCGCGGCTCTGGAGGAGGAGCGCACCCTGAAATTCGTACTACTGGTGGGTGAAGAGGGGGAAATCGAGTTTTCCGAGGTTGCGCTGTATCAGCACGATACCGGCAAATGCGCACTCATCGATGTACCGCTGAATGTAGGGATGCTGCTCCAGGACCGGAACAAGATCGGTGCAATCCGCAGTGTCTTCGACTCTGCTGACCCCGAAGCCTATATTGCCCACATAGAAGAGCTTCTGAATGCTGAAATCGATCACTACTTCTATATCGAGAAGGAAGAGCTGGTACATGTAGTCGACCTGCTCGAGGGCCTGGAGCTGTTTATTCCCAACCCGGTCGAGTATCAGTCGCCGGAAGGGATTGTGCTGCTTCCCTCCGGCAGCGTGACTCTGGACGGCGAGAAGGCGGTGCTGTATGCCACCTATCAGGAGCCGAACGAGCGTGAGAGTGAACAGATAACCCGCCGGCAGAAGTTCGTGCAGGCGATGTTCAAGAAGATGGGCGAAAAGAGTGAGTATCTGTCTAATGACCAGGTACATTCGGCTCTTATGAGAAATATTGAAACCAATCTCTCAAAGCGGGCGGTGGCCTCCCTTATTCAATCCTTCAAACAGCTGGATTTTGATCAGGTTGTATTTCAGCGGGTATTGGGCAATGAACGTCAGGTTGACGCTCAGACACTGTTGTTTCCGTATTATGAGGGCAATTTGATCAAAGAAACGGTGCAGCAGACCCTGGTTTCGCTGCGGAATAAGGAGGTGGTCAGCACGGAGGAGCTGAACATTACCCTCGAAATACTGAACGGTACCAGCCGCAACGGCTTAGCCGGTCGAACCTCCCAGGTTTTCAAGAGTTTCGGCTACGATGTGGCCCGGGTCGGCAATGCTGCCGAGCAGGACTATGAAAAGACATTGGTCATCGACTGGAGCGGCGACATATCCGGCGCCCAGCAGGTGGCGAACGTGATACAATGCAAAAATGTTGAGAGTAGAACCGGGGAAGCGGTCGAAGCGCCGGCTTCCGCTCCGGGCGTCGATGTAATCGATGTGACTATTATTTTAGGGAAGGATTTTGATGGTAGATACTGTAAAGAGTAGAGATGTCGCTCTGGAAGTGGGACAAATGATTGATGAGCACAAGGGTGAAAGCACAGTAGTGATTGATGTGCGTGAGCAGAGTAGTTGGACCAGTTTCTTCGTCATCTCGACCGTGAACAGTGTTGGACATTTAAAGGGTCTCACTCGACATATCAAGAATTTTCTCACAGAGAAGGATGTAAACGTACTCCATCGCCACAAACGGATTGCGGAGGATGGTTGGGAGCTCATCGACTGCGGGTTTATGGTAATCCATCTGATGAGCCAAGAGATGCGGGATTTCTACGATCTCGAAAAATTGTGGTTCAGCGGCGAAACGGTATATCAGTCATCAAGCTCGTCGAAGTCGTCATAATCCAGACCGTCCTCATAGTCCAGATGTTCTTCATCGTCGTAGTAGTCTTCGTCTAATTCGTAGTCTTCTTCGTCATTGTCCTCTTCAGCATAGAGATCCTCTTCAAGGTCCTCATCCATATCCTCGAATTTTTCATCGACGTCTTCGTCGTAATCGTCAAAGTCGTCGTCGAAGAAACTTTCATCGTCCATTTTGTGCCGCATACTCCTATTCCTCCTTCGCATTTACCTTTTGAATGCCAACGAAGAGTGTAATCGAGCCGAAGTCGCCCTTGATTTCCCGCTGCAGAGACTCTGTTAACTGACTCAGATTGAAGTACAGATTTTCTCCCACCACAATTGTCGGCGGGGTAATATCACAGTCGATCTTTTCCTGTTCGAGCAGGGTCGTCGAACGGCCGGTGATCTGGTTTACCAGTTCGGCCATTGCTTCCTGATGAAACTGGCCGAAGCCCTGTTCATCGATATCCATCTGTAGGTTTTCAAACAGTTTCTGAACAAAGCTCTGGCCGCTTTCGATAGTAGTGCTCAGAGAGATATACCCCAGAAGGGTTCCGGTTATTCCCACCGTTGCAACAATACCCTGGGGCTGTGAAGGGGCGGCGGGCGGTTCCGAACTGAGGTGCGTGAACCCGATTTCTGAAAAGACCTGTTGAGTTGCAGTTTCGAAAAGCTTCAATGAATCCGCGATCATAAGAGTAGTATAGTTGGAATGCGAAATATGTCAATTTTAACTTTTTAAAACTTGAGAATTATGTCGCCGAGGGATATGATCGGCGTATGATTAGCTCAGTGACTCTGGCAGCTCCGGCTAAAGTAAATCTCCATTTGGATATCGGCACGCGGCGTTCGGATGGATTTCACAATTTGCGATCGCTCTTCGTGATGATCGGTCTGTATGATGAATTGACAGCTGCAACCACCCTTGAGCCCGGCTGCAGTATTCAGGGCTGCGGTAACATACCGCTCGAGCAGAACCTCATCTGGAGGGCCTATAATCTTTACTGTGAAGCCGCCGGTGAGTATATCGGTCTATCGGTAGACTGCCGCAAGCGGATACCCGCGATGGCCGGCCTCGGCGGAGGCTCCAGTGATGCTGCGGCGATGTTGCGGATACTGCCGATGATTCATCCGGTCGCCCTTCCTCAGAACCGGCTGACTGAAATTGCCGCCCGGCTTGGCAGTGATGTGCCCTTTTTTCTGATCTCACCCTCGGCACTGGTAGCCGGACGCGGCGAGATTATCGAGCCGATAGTCACTCCGGTACAGTACTCCTGTGTAGTCGTGAAGCCGGAGTTCGATATTTCAACCGGACTTGCCTACCGGAAATTGGACGCATTCGAAGGAGACAGGGATAAGTCTCTATCCCTGCAGGAAATCCACCAGTATTATCAGCAGGCTCCCAAAAAATGGACGTTTTTCAATAGCTTCACCGAGGTGCTCACCGGAGAGTATCCGCAGATAAAGGAGCTCCTGCACACGCTCAAAAACTGCGGCGCCGAATATGCAAATGTTTCCGGAAGCGGTTCTGCGCTTTTTGGAGTGTTTCGAGATTCAGAGGCGGCGGAGAGCTGTTATTTACTGCTGAAAAAGGACATAAAAAAGGTGTGGAAAGTAAAAATGCTTGCGTCCCTGACTGAGGCAGTTTACAATTGAAACAACTCAAATAATGTTGCCGCGGGCATGGAGGTAAT
>JAASTM010000130.1 GCA_021767325.1 Spirochaetales bacterium | reverse complement strand
GTAAATAGCGTTCGATTTTCCATTCCGGCAGCTTAGGCATGGTCTTCTACCCCCTCGAGTCGTATCGCTTTCTGTTTCAAGTTTCTCAGCCGCTTGCGGATACCGGAGACCGACAGGCCCGTCTCGCGGACTACCTCCTCGTAGGTCATCGAGTCGAGATAGTACATCACCGCAATCTCCCGGGTCGAAACCGGGGCGGCGCTCCTGCCCCGCGCGGTTCCGCTGCCGGATTCATCAGCCGCAAACACACGCTCCAGAAGATCCGCTGCCTCCACCCGTCCGGCCACATCATCGTGTCCGGCGGCCGCCTCCACCAAGTCCGGATTGTAATCGGTCCGGCTTCTCGATTGCGACCTGATCATATTCAGACAAACATTAGTAGCTATGCGATATAACAAACTCGACGGATAAGTTCCCTCCAGCCGGTGTCGACTCTCCAACAACTTAACGAACACCTCCTGCATGGCATCCAGCGCACGCTCTTCGTCCTTCAGCAGAAACCTGCAGCGTCTGAGTACCATCGGCCCGTATTGCTCGTAATACGCGGCTATGTCGATCTCCATGGGATCCCTTCCACTTCACATTTAATATAACACCGGCCGGAGCCTAATCTGTCACTATAAACATACCCCATTTTGGTCCGGAAAAAAACCAATCCGTATTAAGGGGAGAAGAATTAATATAATAAAGTTTCAATCTTATAGTTGCCCGGCTCGCGTCGCAGAGGGGGCGCGGCCGGCAGTCGTTGTTACTCAGGCTAGGCTGTAACCCGCAGCTTTTCGTAGAGAAACTCAGGTGCAAAGTCGGTGCCGTTCGGCCAGCAGAGGGTATGGAAATCCGGATGAATGCTGAATTGTTTAAAGAAGTTCTTTTCTCTTAAAGGCTCGAAAATTGGGCCGTGCAATTCATCTTTGAGGTCGATATCGCCCTCAGTTCCATCGGAAAACCGGATGTGGATAACATAATCCCGTACATATTTTGCTGCTATGATCTTTGGTATCATCTCTCTACTCCAGTACAAGCCTCAGTGCCCGTTTGGGAAAATCTCCATGAACAACACCGGTTTCAATTTCAACGGTTATCTGGTACTCGCCATAGACTGCATGAAAATGTGGAGGGGGATGCTCCCGCGGGAAGATACCAATAACAATCCCTAGAAATCTCGAGATTTCAGGCATACGAATACATTACCACCGGAAGGGTGAATTGGCAATCCGTCTTTTTCAATCTTATAGTTGCTCGGCTCTCGACGCAGAGGGGGCGCTGCGGGCAGTCGTTTACCAGTTTACAGGGCCGGTTTCCGCCGGCTCGGATTTCTGATACTCGTTGTCGACGGTGTACAGGATGAAGATGTAGTTGCCGCCGCTGAGGGGTATTGTCACATTCTCAGATTGGCTATTTCCAAAATTGACTGAATTGTAGAAAAAATGGCCGTGATAGGTTTCCTCGCCTCCGGAGGCGGGTCGGGAATAGTAGTACACCATAATGGTATAGTCGGGAAACAGGGCAACCTGGTCTGAGAAGTCAGGCAGGGTAAAATTAAAAGTTATGTCATTTCCTGTGTGGCCGGAGGTAGAAAGCTCTGTGACCGGCTCCGGCGGGGCCAGGATTACATCCCAGTCGGTGGGCTCGCAGGCGGCGAGCAGGAGGCTGAACAGCAGCGGAAGCCCAATATAGCTGTAGGTTCGGAGTCTGGTTTTCATCGTTCCCGCTCCCTTCCGAACAGACCGGTTTTGGAGAACTGGATGAGCAGCGATCCGTCGGGCACGCTCAGCCCAGGGTAGTAGCGCAGCGAGCGGTCCATAAAGGTGAAGTTCGCATCCAGTGTGTAGGTGCCGAGGCGGACGGTAAAGCCGCCCATGACCCCGAGGCCGTGGTCGGTATTGTTGAGTAGTGAAACAAAGTCGTATTCGGCTCCGGCGCGCAGGGACAGATAGTTCTGCAGCCACCATTCGGCTGCGCCGATAGTGCGTGATGCGATTCCCCGGCGCTCATCATCTCCAAAGCTGGTGTAGATTTCCGCCACCTCTTTGAATGAGACGAATAGTTTGTTCCGGCGCAGGGCGTACACTGCGCTGCTCTCCCAGACCAGGGGATAGGGGGCGGTCTCGTAGGCCACGTACTCCTTTTCGCTGTAGTCTATGTACACCTGCTGCAGAAACGGAACTGTGAGCAGTGAGTCAATGGTCAGACGGTTTTCCCTGAGCCGGGCATACACGCCGGTGGTGAGCGCTCCGGAGAGGGTATTCGCTCTGGGATCTCCGTCTCCGTCCTGTCCGCCGAGGTTTGTCCGGCTGTTGAAGATGAGGGCGGAGGTGCCCAGCGCCAGCTCATCGGTCAGGGCCCAGCCCGCACTCACTCGTCCGCCGATACTATAGGCACTGGAGCGCAGATACACGTCGTCGTCCGCTGGGGCGGAGGGAATTTCATAGTTCTTGTCGCGGGTAATATTATCAAGTCCGCCGGCAGTGAACTCCGCGCCCAGTCCGAGCCGTTTTCCCAGCGGGGTGTAGTAACCTATCTCACTGTTGTACACTCCGAGGCCGTAATACAGTCCCGGCACTACTTCCCAGTTGAAATCGGCATGGCTGTCGCCGGGGTTGGGAAACTTTTCCTGCGGGCTGATATTCGTATTGATGGTTAGGTATAACCGGTCCCGCTCTACGAATGCCAGATAGGCGGGATTAAAACTCGGTGCGTAGAAGATGAGCTCCACGTTGAACTTGGGACTGGCGGTAAAGAGTTTATTCAGATAGTACTCGACGGCCCGGTTGCTGCGGTCGAGCTGTTCGGCCTGCTTCAACTTGATTCGTGCGGTGGCCAGATCGTTCTTATCGACCGCATCCACTGCTTCCGAGAAGGAACTGAGGACCTCCTCCGCCTCCTCCTGTTCAATTTCAGTCTCAGGTTCGGCTTTCGCGATTCTGCTCGGAGGAGTGATTTCTAAGGATGCCACTACTGCTTCAGAGAGTGTGCTCACCAGGCGCTTGTAGTGCTGGGGAGGTCCGTCGGCCTGGGTGTTGATCTCTACCTCTCCAGTCTCCGCGTTTATCAGTCGCGCGGTCACAGCAAGGTTGCCGAACATATCGAACACATTTCCCGCCAAGAGGTAGTCTGCCGACAGCAGGCGGCCGAGTTCTATGCTTTCATCATCCGAGAGGCCGCTCAGCGAAAACTTTTGCTCTTCGAGAAGGGCATTCCTGCGTTCGCGTTCGATGATGGTAATACTCTTGATCGAGGAGAGCTCAACTGCAATAAACTCGGCAAAACCTTTGCCGAGGTATTTATAGGCGGGATTGTCACTCTGTACCTTGAAGTCGAGTACCGCAATGCGAGTTTCAGCGGATGCTATGTGTGTGATACATAACAGAGAAAAGAGTAATATGCCGGAAAAGGATATTTTCCTGAGCATTTTCGGCTCCCTGACCAAAGAACTGTGTCATTTTACCATGAGCCTTTACTGGGAACAAGAAAAATAGGGCTTTGCTGCCTGGCCCCGAAGATCAGTTGAGCGCCGGGATAGCTATGAGTGTACGGCCGGGGTGGGGCGGGAGCCGGGAGGTGCTGCGCTGTCAATCGATGTCGAGCTGTATGAACAGCTTGCCGCCGGCGCTGCGTCCCCGCACGGGCACAGCGTTACCGTCCGAATCAATAACCCGAACTTCATCGACCGGATACCTTCCGGGCACTACCAAGCCGGTCAGCGGGTGCAGCGCCCCGACTGGCTCGGAAAGCTGAATTGTCAGCTGCATGTCGGACGAGTGCCTGCTCTGCCCGTCTCGGCGACTCTGTCGAACCTTGGTGATGGTCAGTTGGTGGCGGGCCTGCCAGAAGTCGCCGAACTCGCCGAGGCTGCCCATCCAGGCGTCCAGACTCGCGGCGTACTCCATCAACTCACGCTGGGCATCGAGCTTATAAGTTTTATTCCGGCTGTCGGAGGGATGGATCAGCAGTACGCTAATGGTCTCGTTATCGGCGTGTGCTTTTACCACCTGCTTCCACTGCTGAACCGCCGGAGCCTCGGTTTCGCGGGTCAGATAACCGACCGCATCGTCGAAGGTCACCGGGATCTCGATAACCTGCGATTGTTCGGCGCCCGGCCGGCGCTCCGGAAGGGCAAAATAGGGAAAGGTGGTCAGTACGTCGTTGGCCGAGAAGGAGGAGTCATACCGGTAACCGGCGGCCTCCAGCACCGAAATCAGTTCCGGCGGAAATGCCAGGTAGCCGGCCCGGAAGCTGACCGTGTTTTGCCGCGGCACATCCCGGTCCAGGAGCTGCTTGCTCACTCGCACCTCGCCGTTGATGGTAATCTGTTCTTGCGGGGTGTACGAGCCGAAATCGACCTGCCGGCTGCCCACCGGCGCCTCGTCGAACTCCCGGGCATGCGCGACGGTGTGCGATCCGATCTCGTGCCCCCGTCGTGCCAGTTCGCGGATTGCCCGTTGGTTGGCCGGAACCGAGTAGTAGGCGATGTCCATCCAGTTTTCGTAATACTTGGTGTTGATGAAGAAGGTCGCCCGGGCGCCGAACTCCTCGGCCAGGGCTGCGTACTTCAGCGAATCAACAAAGGAGGTCTGGGCATCCACATCGTGCGAGAGCAGCAGAGCCGTCGGCCGGGCCTGTGGTACGGCGCTCTGGTACACCGGCAGCGGCACAGTGTCTTCGTACAGCGCCTTGACCAGCAGCATGACCACATCCGCCGAAGGCTCGACCGTATTCACAAAAGTGCGCTGGGCCTCGTAGTCGCCCCCGGTCTGCGGCAGCAGGACCGACTCGGCGAAACTGAGGCCGAAATAGTACACCAGGCCGCGGCCGTAGTAGTTGCGCAGCATGGCCGCACTCCCGTCCCCGAAGCGGGCTAAAACCTCTGCCATTCCGTCGGGCCGTGCCCCGTGTGACCAGATGACCTGTTCATACACCTGTTCGCTGCCGTTTCCCAGTGAAATCTCGCGCTCGCGTGGATGGTCGATGTAGGCAAAGGCCGGCTCGCCGGCCGCATCCTCCTCGGCTTCGGTCCCGGCCGGCAGATACTCCTCGGCAAAGCGCAGCCTGGTCCGGAGCCGGTTGGAATCGACGCTGCGTATTCCGAGAAGGGGAAACAGCTCCGACCCGGGTTTTCCGGGGACAAACAGAACCCCGCCGTCTTCCACATAGCTGTAGAGGGCCTCGCGCCAGGCAGCATCCAGATCGGCGTTCGAGGGCGCCTGGGCCATCACTATCAGCGGATACTGGTTCAAAACCTGCGGGTTCGGATTATCAATAAAGCGGTACGGAATGCCCTGGATCTCGGCAATCCGCTGCAGGGCGATTTTTGCGATTTCCGCTGCCTCTGCGGACCGGCTGCCAGCCTCAACGCGGGCCCCGCTGAGCGGCTCCAACAGCCCGAGCCTGAACTGCCCATCCTCACGGGCAGCATCGACTGCGGGGTCGATCTCAGCAGCCTGCCCGAAGCCGAGGGCCGGGGCAGCCAGCAGGCAGAGTATCAGCAGCACTCGCGGGAGCGGCCCGAACATCAGTCTGCCGGCACATGACCGGCCGGTCAAGAACCCAGCCAGCGGCCCAGCCAGCGGCTCGGCCGCTCCGGATTCATCAAATCGCCTCATTCGTAACTCCAGAACAGGGCCCGATCCTGCGGGTCGAGCAGATTTTCGATCGCAATCACCAACCAGGCGGTGGAGGCCACCGACGGATAGGTGCTGAACTGGTGCGGCACCTCCATCGAGGCGTATCGCAGTACTCCGCCGGCCGCATCAACGGCGAACTCTTCAGTGGCCGCGATAACCTGGCGGGCTTTCGCCTCCCGCCCGGACTTGATCAGCGCAGTGGCCATTCCCAGCGAACCCTCCGGCCAGTTGATGTCCAGCTGGTTCCAGGTCAGGTCGGGATCGCTGAAGTATGCGCGGGTTACCTCCTTGTCCAGGTACAGGGGATCCCCGGCGTAGGGCCGAAACAGCCCGCTCTCGCCGATCTGAAAGCGATCGAGCCCGGCGGTCACGGTCCGGTCGGCTTTCTCAAGCTCACCGGCCTGCCGCAGCAGAATCGACCCCCAGGAGGCGGTGTCCAGCGGCAGCACCGTGTCGCGGCGGCCAGACTCTTTGATGCCTTGAATGAGCTGCTGCTGTTCCGGATCCCACATTCGCAGCAGGCCTTCGACTATCATGTCGGCCCCGCGGGCATAGCGTTGGCCGCCGGTCAGCAGCGCCAAATCGCGGAACAGAAAATAGGCGTCGATGTTGTGCTCTGCGCTCACCCAACCGATCGCCTCATCGGTGTAGGTAGAGCTGACATCTCCGCCGCCGGCTTTCAGCTCGTAGGTTCCCATTCCCCCGGTCACCAGGCCGTAGCGCGGGTCGTCGCGGTGGGTAATCTGCAGGCTCAAGAGGTGGTGGGCGATTTTCTCGGTGGCAAACAGAATCCGTTTGCCGATGCGGTCCTGCCGGTGGAAGTCGGGAGTTTCGAGGTTCCGCTTGCGCAGGTAAAAGGTAGCCGCATACCCGGCCCAGGCCGAGGCCCCGCTGCGGATCGTCGCTCCGCCGTGCCCCTCTTCACTGGGCCACTCGTTGTGCAGATTCACCCCAAACCACACGCTTCCATCCGCGCGCACCTGCCGCCCTATCGCCAGCAGCACATCCTCGGCCTCGCG
>JAASTM010000129.1 GCA_021767325.1 Spirochaetales bacterium | reverse complement strand
TATGACAACAGTGTGTCGTAGTTAAAAATTAATCGTATATTTTTTTTATATTTTCTGCGCTGCTGCGGATTATCTTTCTAATATGGGCCGGCTCCAGGACCTCGACGTACTCACCGTAGCTGAGAATGAGTCCGTACACCCAGCCGCTCTCCGGCATGCTCGCCTCGGTCAGCAGAGAGCCGTCCGCTTCCACTGTGAATTTGTCCGCCGGGAAGAACTCCTCCACCAGATGGCGCATACGGGCATCGAAGCGCAGCTTCAAGTCAATCTGCTGTTCCGGGGAAAAAATCTGTGCCTGCTCGATAAATGCGGCCGCATCGAACTCGCGTCGAGAAAAATGGCGCTCCTCAGTTTGCAGGTTTTTTATCCGTCCCAGCCGGAATATCCGGTAGTCCTCCCGCAGCCGGCAATAACCGATCAGGTACCACGAGCGCCATTTGAAGGCCAGGGTCATCGGCTCTATCATCCGCCGGGCGGATTCAAAGCGGTTGTTGGTGTAGTCGAAACTGATCAAAATCGAGTTGTCGATGGCGTGTTCCAGCCTTCGGAACAGCTCCTGCTGCTTGACCGAACCGCCGAAGGCGCTGAAGTCCATGATCAGCTTCTGGTTGCGTGCCCCGATCTCTTCCTGGGAAGCCCCCGGCAGCAGCGCCTTCATCTTCTCTATGGTCTGTGGGATACTCTTCGACGGCATGGATGCCCCCACACTGCTGAGGGCGGTGACGATATAGAACAGATCTTCAACTCCCACCAGCTGCCGGTCGAGGCTGAAGCCCTCCATAAGCGAATATCCGCCGTGGGGACCCTGGATGGTCATAATCGGTATGCCGGCCAGCTCGATGGTCTCCATATCCCGCTGAATGGTCCGCACCGACACCTCAAAGCGCTCGGCCAGCTCCCGTGCACTGACCAGATCCCGGTTCAAGAGGTAGATGATAATAGAGAGCAGTCGATCGGCTTTCATACCGCGATTATACCCGAGAGCGCCGGCCCGTGGGTAGTGGAATTTAACTCTGGTGTGATCGCACTACGGGAGGTTCGGTTACAGGCCGCCCGGCGGGCCGCACTACTACACATATGTTTAGTGGAACTTTCGACGTCGAAAGTTTTTGGCACGGATGGGGAGGTTATCTAAACTACGGGTATAATTTGTTGACTGCCCGCATTATTATCTCTATTTTGTAATTCATATAAACAGGAGGAAAACAATGGATCTCATCAGAATAATTTTGGCAATTATATTTCCCCCGCTGGGGGTGTTTTTACAGGTCGGGCTGGGGCTGCATTTCTGGCTCAATATTCTCTTAACGATTCTGGGATATATCCCCGGTATCGTTCATGCCGTCTGGATAATTGCTACTCGATAGTACGTGTGTGAATAGTCTAACTTGCTACATCCGGGGAATCTGCGGAAGGGCATCGAAATGCTCGTCACGGCTGAATAGGTATAAATTGTGTTGAATCGTGATAGCCGCTATCCATAAGTCGTTAGTCGGTATTGGAGTTCCCGCTTCCCGAAGCTGGCGGAAAAGTTGCGCATAACTTCGCGTTGTCTCCATTGTAGGCATGAGTATCTCCACACGTTCTCGCTGGAGAAATTGTTCGAAAAACCGCTCGTTTTCTCTTCCCCTTTTCCCCACTGCAAAACCTGCCCGTAATTCAGCAATAACTATGAAGGGAACACAAATTCTTGTAGCCCTTCGAAAAACCTGAACTGCCGCGGGCACTGCATCCATAAAATCCCGGTACCGGTTCGTATCGATTGCAATATCTATCGCCATAGGTCCTGCTCAATAGTATCCTGTTCGCTGAGGGCCTTATCAAACTCCTCATCTCGCTGCCATGTACCGATAAGATCATCGAGGTCGTTATGCTCCTGCTCCTCATCCATACCGATGCCTTTTTTAATAGCATCAACTATAGCCTTGTTTAGACTTATGTTGCGCTGTTGTGCCCATTCACGTAATGCCCGATCCAATGCACTGGGAATATTTCTTACAGTATATTGTCGCACTGCACGCTCCTTATGCCTACAATGTATACAAAAAATGCCTACACTACTAAGTGTAAGAGGAATACGCAGTGGAGTCAAGATAAGACTTTGAGATGCAGCATTTGAGAATCGATGGGGAAAAATAATAAACTACGGATATACAGAGCGGGGCAGGCGGGTAACCACAGATTGGCGCGGATGGGACGTGGAGTTGGGGGAAGTGAATATTGTACACTTCTAAAGTTATTGTTTTGATATCCGTGCTATGCTTATACAGGAGTCTTGCAATGGAGTTTGTCCAGTCCTATCCGATATTTTTCTCATTGATTTTTAGTTTTGCCGTCAATTGCTTCTTTTGTGTGTGTGCGGCTGCTTTCAAGACTGATAAAGTTACCGATTTCTCCTACAGTCTGAGTTTTTTTCTGCTGACTCTTTTTCTCCTGTCTGCATCCGGGCCGCCCTTTTCCTATCACAAGATTATTGTAGCAGTGGCTATCCTGCTGTGGAGCACCAGACTGGGGGGTTACCTGTTTTACAGGATTATTAAAATCGGCAAGGATGCCCGTTTTGATGACAAAAGGGGTAATTTTATAAATTTCTTGCAATTCTGGGTCTTGCAGGCGACGACGGTGTGGCTCGTGATGCTACCGTTCTCGGTGTATATTACTTCTCCATCTGATGAGGGGGCCCTCTACTTCACTCTACTTGGGATCCTACTATTTTCTCTGGGATTGTTGATTGAATCTATAAGCGATGTACAGAAATTCCGCTACAGACGCACACCTGAAAACAATTCTCACTGGGTGGATTCCGGGCTGTGGAAGTATTCGCGGCACCCGAATTACTTCGGAGAAATGCTTGTATGGTGGGGGCTGTTTATTGTTGTTATACCATCACTCGAAGGGCTTTTCTGGTTGACCCTTATAGGACCGCTTTGGATTACAGTGTTGCTTCTGTTCGTCAGCGGAATACCGCTTCTGGAGAAAAGCGCCGACAGAAAATATGGAAACAATCCGGACTACCTCTCTTACAAGGAATCGACCAGTATGCTGATTCCCCTTCCGCCGCGCCGAAAGCGGTGATTTCAAATCTGCAAGGAGTGCGTCCGTATAGTTAGAACATGAATTTTAGGCCAATATCAAGGTCAATTTGTGTTCCCTTGTCCATCACTGTCTGCGAATTGAGAGCAAGAAACGGAGCAATCGTCTCTGTTACTGCATACGCAGCGCCAGCCGATGCAATAATATCCTTAATCATTTTCACTAATTAAGCAAAAAGTTTTTCTTTACATAAATCTGTATTATTTGTAATATATCTGTATGAAAACCACCCTGAATTTTCCCGATTCATTAATTTCTGAGGCAAAAATTAGAGCTGCCAGGGAGCATACCACCCTTACACGGCTGATTGTTGAGGGGCTGCGCATACGCTTGAAGCAGAGCCAGATTCCACGGGATCTACCGGTTTCAAGTTCTGACGGCGGTTTGAAGGATGGCCATACGTGGGAAGGCGTCAGGCAACTGGGAGAGGGAAACGAGGTCTACCGTTGATATTCTGGGATGTTAATCTGTGGGTTTATGCGTTTCGCGGGGACAGCCCTTTTCACGATAGGGCCAGAGAAGTACTGATGAACGGCTTGAATGGAAACGAGGTCTTTCTCTTTGCCCCGAGCATCGCCGCGTCTTTTCTTCGAATTGTCACGAATCCAAAGATATTTAATAAGCCCTCGCCTCACAGCGAAGCGTGGGAGTTTATCGATACACTCGAAAGCCATCCAAATGCACGCTTTGTAGAGGTGGACCAGATGACTTACGGCGTATTCAAGCATCTTTCTTTGGTGAAGGCAGTGCAGGGCAACCAAGTTCCGGATGCACTCCTGGCAGCGCTGGCTATCCGCTATGACTGCCTCTTTTTGACGGCTGACCAAGGTTTCTCGGAATATCCCGGCCTCAACTTGAGGATTGTGTAATACTGACAGGCCGCAGTGTTTAAACTGCGGCCCGAACTAAGATGTTTTAATGAACTTGTTAAAAACTACTTCTCGCGATGGTATGGCCAGGCCATGATACCGCCTTCCATAACCTTCACGTTTGTAAATCCGTTGGCAATTAGGGTTCGGGCAGCTTCATACCCGCGTAGGGATATCTTACAGTAGGTGATAATCTCTGTATCCTTATCCTTGGGCAGTTCCTCGAGGCGGTCACGCAGAGCTCCGACTGGAATAAGGTGTTCGCCTATTCCGAGGCGCATCACTTAATCAGATTTGAAAAGAATATAATCCACCGGCCCGCCGGAAATGTGGGGCATGTAGTTTAGGTAATATGTTTTACTAAGGTATTCAAAATAAGCCTTTGCCTCAAAAAAAAGTTCTAATGTGTCAACATATCCATCATTGTTTAAATCTCCATGATCTACCGCAAATAAAATACTTTCTGTAAAAAAGCCATTTTCTACATTCAATGGATCACCGATTAATCCTGGTTCTGCTGAGGTTTCCCTTTCTCCTGATGCTGTGAGCACTATTGCTGTTTCTGGGGTTATATCAGAATTTGAAGGAGAGAAAAATGTTGAAATAGCTGACCCCAAAATATCTTCATTTTTCTGACTGTTATAATCAAAATCGGCAGGGACTGCATCAAAATCGGAATATTGTCCAATAAATCCGCCCGAATGACATACATCTATAATGATGACTATCTTTCGGTTTGGAAGTGTTCTAACTAAGGAATAAAGTTCAGTATCAGCGACAGTGTGAGTAGTGTAATCGGCTTCATCTTGAAAGAAAACTAAGTATTCATCGTATGGATCAGAAAATTGATCTTCATTCTGATATATTTTCCATCCCGCAGGATATGACTGGGTTCCGTGACCAGAGAAATATATTAACAACAGGTCACTACTTGAAAGACTGCTAGCATAGTTTTGTAAATCATTAATAAACTGTTCTTTGGTAGCCTGGTTATTGACTCTTAGTTTGGTATTAAAACCTTTTTGCGAAAGGGCGTTTGCAATGTCTACAGCATCATCGTCAGTGTAATTAAGATCGCTAAAGTGGTAGCCGTTGTATGAGATTGTCTCATCATAATCACTGACCCCATACACCAGCGCATACCGGTCGGGTGGGGTGGGATTTATCTTGCAGGCCGCTGCGCTAAGTACTATCGCTGCAGTAATTAGAACGGCCGCCGTTTTCAGGGCTGGCCGTATCCCAGGCAGGGCGTTACATATCATGAGCATAGTCGTAATATACTGCAGTGGAGTAGAAAAAACAATCGGCGGGGCTGCCAGGCTACTTCTTCCGCTTTTGAAAGAACTTGCCGATAGTTCCGGCCACCTTTTGCGGAACCTCGGCAGCCGGCCTGCGGGCTCCGGATTTTTTGCGGGGGTGCTTTGGACGCTTGCCTTCGAGCCGCAGCTGCTGCTCCAAGCCGAGTTGGTGCTGTAGGTCGCCCTCGGGGCCTTTGCGCCGTTCGCTGAGGTTCTTGAGCGCATCCTCGCGGCCGTATGCAATCAGCTCATCGCCGGCGTACACGGTGGTTTCCCCGCGGGGTGAACCGAGGAAATAGCCATCTATACGGCGAATGCCCAGCACCAGCACCCCTTCTTCGGAGAGTTTCAATTCGGACAAAACTTCGTCGGCAAGCCAGCTGTCTGGCTTCACAGATACGGTAATTACTTCGAAGTTACCCGCTAGATTGAGAAGACTTTCATAGTCCAGTGTGTGTATTTTGGTTACCTTACGTAAAAAGCGCTCGATGATCTTCTCCAGCAGTCGGTTGAGAAGCCTTGAACGGGTTATCAGATAAATAAGTAATAAACCGCCGATCAGGATACCAAAGGTAAACAGGGCAGACTCGCGGCTGCGGATGCTTAGAAACGAGATGACCAGCGAGGATACGAATGTCACGAAACCGATGTTTCCAATCAGCATTAGGCTCGAGATAATCCGCCGGCGTACCGGGTGCTTTACAATCATTTCGGCTTCATGCGTCGTGTAGCCGGCTCCGGTAAATGCTGAGCGGGACTGAAAGCGGGCGGTATCCTTCGATATGCCGGTCAGCTCCAGCATAACCGCTGCAACCCGTACAATCGTAAGTGAGACAATCAGAATGACGAAGAAAGATGCAAGTGCTACCATATTATTCTACCATTGCTCTCATTATCGGCTCTTTTCTATTGCTGTTAACTTATCCTGGTTGCAGCACCAATAAGCATCAAAAATGCAGGGCGGCGCTGAGCGAAAGTCCTCCGGAGATAAACAGATCAAGGTCACGCTGGAAATTCCACTCAATCGGCACACTCAACTCCAGCTGTAGTCTGTCATCATAGTAGCGGCCAAAAGTAAATCCCGGCTCGATCTCGAGGGACGGGTAAAAAAAGTATATATCGGTGTACGTGTACGAGGCAAAGTTCCCATAGGCCCGCATGGTAACCGATGGAATTACCGGGAACTCGCCGAATATCTTGAACTCTGGCAGCATGAATCCGCCTCCCACCGAAGCTCCCAGGGCATTAAAGGCGCGGTAGAGAATCCAGTCTTCTCCCGGACTAGAGGCCCGGTAGGCCAGGTAGCGGCCGCGAAATTCGAAAAAATAGATATCGAGAAAATCAACTGCGAAAGTGGTGTCGAGAGTGATGCCGGCCTGGGCTTTGGT
>JAASTM010000128.1 GCA_021767325.1 Spirochaetales bacterium | reverse complement strand
GAAATTGTATATCCGATTGCTCCGACTATGGATATCGCTGCAATTATCAGCACCGCGGTCAGTCAGGATGAAAACGGGAATATCGAATACGACGCCGACGGCGATCCGAAGATCGTTCCGAGCGTGACGATTGAATCTCGGATACACTTTTAGTACTCTTAGAGCATGCAGCCAGAAAACAAAACAGCCCGGAGGATTCACCTCCTCCGGGATTCCGTAGCCCAAAAAATCGCGGCCGGCGAGGTAATCGACCGGCCGTTTTCCGTAGTCCGCGAACTCCTGGACAACTCTATCGACTCAGGGGCCGACACCATCGACCTGTATATCGAAGGGGGCGGCATTCGTCGCATCAGGGTCCTGGACAACGGCAGCGGCATGAGCCGGGAGGACCTCGAGCTCTGCTATAAACCGCACGCCACCAGCAAGATTTCGGCGGTCGGCGACATCTACAACCTGCACACCCTCGGCTTCCGGGGCGAGGCATTGGCCAGCATTGCCGCCTGCGCTAAACTCACCGTCACCAGCGCACCGGAGGACTCGCAGCCGCACACTCTGGAGGTTCGCAACGGCACTCCGATCAGGCTGGAGCTCTCCCGCGGCACCCGGGGAACGGTTGTCGATGTGGCCGACCTGTTTTATGCCATGCCCGGGCGCCGGAAGTTTTTGAAGAGCGCCGGCGCCGAGACTGCCGCCTGTAAGCGAACCCTGCTGGAAAAGGCCCTGCCCTTTCCTTCCATCAACTTCAGACTGTATACCGACGACCAGCTGAAGCTGTTTCTACCGGCCTCCGACCTGCAGGAGCGAATCGTGCAGGCCTATCCGGGCCAGCTCAACCCGCAGTTTTTGAACCAGGTCGAAGACGAGGCCGGACGCTTCAGAATAAGGGCTGTGCTGGCATCGCCGGCGGTGCAGCGCCGGGACCGGCGCAACATCCAGGTGTATGTGAACCGCCGCCGCATCCAGGAGTATTCGCTGGTACAGGCGGTGCACTACGCCTACGAGGAGCTGCTGCCCGGGGGAACCTTCCCGGTGGCCTTTATTTTTCTGGATATCGACCCCGAGCTGGTCGACTTCAATATCCATCCGGCTAAGCGTGAAGTCAAAATCAAGAATCTGCCGGAGATCCACCACCAACTGGTACACACACTCAAAGAACATCTCAACCGCAAATACTCGCTTCCCGAACGCTATCATCAGCCGCCGCAACCGCCGACCCGGGAAAGCGAAATGGACTTCGGTCCCACCCCCACCGGCTCAGCTGACCGGCCGCCGGAGAATGCCTACCGCAGTTCACCGGAACGGCCGGGGGCTGCACTGCCATCGGCCGCCGCCGACCGCCCCTACTCGGTGCCGGTTGAGCGCTGGAAAGAGCTGAGCAAAGAGCGCGAGGACCGTACAGCGGACCTTTGGAGCGCCGAGCCGCCTGTAGAGGGTCGTATTGAATACGTGGGGCAGGTCTTCGATCTCTTCCTGATTGTACGGCGCGGGAGCTCGGTCTATATGATCGATCAGCACGCCGCCCATGAAAGAATTATTTTTGAACAGCTGACCGAGGGAAGGGTACAGAGCCAGAATCTGCTGGTGCCGTACGAGTTCGAGGTAGAGGAAGATGTGGAGGCGCTGCTGAAACAGCGGACAGCCGAATATGAGCAGATCGGAATTCAACTGGAGCAGTTAGAGCCGGGACGCTGGCGGATAGTCCGGATTCCAGCCCGCTTTGCCGGCCTGGAAGAGACACTGGTAGAAAGCCTGAGCAGCCAGGAGTCCTCCGAGTCGGCATTTAAGGCGAGTCTGTTTGCCGATTTGGCCTGTAAGGCGGCCGTGAAGGACGGAGAACGGCTCGACCGCTACTCAGCCGAAGAGCTGGCCAAGCAGGCCTTTGCCCTGCGGGTGCCGCGCTGCCCCCACGGACGGCCGATCTGGTTTCAGATCAGCCGCGACGAGCTGTTCGAAATCGTAGGCCGGACCTAAGAGAGCAGCTGTTCGACCTCGCTGCGCTGTTCGTAGTCGGGGTTCTTTTCAAGCAAACGTTCTAGTATTTGACGGGCCTGATCCGGCTGCCCGTCGGCAAACATCAGTTCTCCGAGCTTGAAATACGCATCCCAGTAGTTAGGGTCGATTTTGATAAGTTCGGCCAGCGTATTCATCGCCTTCTCGCGCTGCTGAGTTTCTATGTAAGCTATAGCCAGATGGTAGCGCATCAGGGTAGCTCCGGGCTTTTTCTGAATCGCCTTGCTGTAATGCTCGATGCTGTCGTTGTACAGCTCGGCGTGCAGATAGGCGTTTCCGAGGTTGTTGTTGACCGCCATTGAATCGGGCTCTACCTCGTATGCCCGCAGCAGGTATTTCAGAGCCTGATCGTACTTTCCCTGTTCATCGTAAATTTTACCGAGGTTCACCAGGGATGAGAGGTAGCGCGAGTCTACCTTCAGCGATCGTTCGTAGGCCTGAATGGCAGATTCGATATTTCCGGTCTCTTCACTGGCTTTGCCTAAAATGTACAGATTGTCCGCCGAATCGGAGTCCAGCTGCACCGCCTTCACCGCATAATTCAGCGCCTCGGATGAGTTACCCTGGTCGATGAGCACCTTGGCCAGGTTGTAATTGGTAACCGCATCGTCCGGTTCCAGTTCGAGGGCCTCCCGATAGGCCTGGGAGGATTTTTCGTAGTTCTTTTGAATGTATTGCAGGTTGCCTAACTTACGCCAATAGGGCGCCTTGTCAGGGGCCAGCTGCACAGCCTCCTGCAGGGCCGAAAGAGCCTTGTCGTAGTTGCCCAGCGAGGTCTGCAGCTCCGAAATCTGAAAGTGGGCCAGGTCGTTGGCCGGGTCGATGCGGGCGGCACTGCTGAATGCATTCAGGGCCGCCTGGCGGCTGCCGAGCTGCCGGTAGGTGAAACCGAGGTTCAGGTAAGCCTTTACGAACTGGTTGTTGTTGTGAATGGCAGCTTCGAAGGACTGGCGGGCATCGTCGAACCGGCCCATGCGGTACTGCGCCTTGCCCAGTTCGAACAGGATGTCGGCGTTTTCCGGATTGAGCCGGGCGGCCTTTTTATATGAATCGATGGCATTTTCCCACTGTTTCTGTGAAGAGTAGACTTTGCCGAGGGTGTTGTGCGGAACCCAGAGGTTCGGATCGAGGCTGATAGCTTCGTTGGCGTACTGAATCGCCTTGCTGATGTTGTTCTGGCTGGTCTCGTCCTCGCGGAAGAAAGACTCGCCTTTCTGGGCCACCGCTTCGGCGGTATTCGGGTCGAGCGACAGGGCTTCGTCAAAGTGGCCGCGGGCCTGAATGTACTGTTCGTTCTCCATCTCCTCGATACCCTGTTCTATGAGCTTCTGGATGCGGTCCCGCTTTTCGCGTTCGGCCTGCTCCATGGCGGCCCGCTCGGCCTCCTGCTGTTTACGGCGTTCCTCGGCCTCCCGCTTCTGCTGCTCCAGGCGGGCGATCTCCTCCTGGCGTTTACGGTCCAGCTCCTCCTGCAGGCGCTTCGACTCTTCGCTCTGCTCAGCGGTCTGCCCCTGGCCGTCCTTCAGCGAGGAGCCCAGTTCGGAGAGGGTATCGACCAGCTCCTCCTGCTTCTGCTCTTCGCTCATGGCCGCCTCGGCCTCTTCCCGCTGGCGGGTTTCGATTATCTTGTCGCGCAGGGCCCGGGCCGCTTCATCGTCAGCGTTTTTGATCAGCAGCGAATCGACCAGATCCAGGGCGCGCTGGTACTCGCCGCTCTCGAAGTAGTCCTCCGCCAGTTTAAGGGTGTTCTGCCGGACCCGTTCAGCCTCGCTCAAACCCTCTTCTTCCGCACCCCCGCCGCCGAAGAAGAAAATTCCGCCGCCGATGAGGGCAATCAGTAGGAGTCCTCCCACCGCATATATCCATTTTCGATCCATCTATAACCCCTCCCTTGTGTCAGTCGACAATGTCGAATTCCTGTTCATACTCTTTTACCTCGCCGGTTCCGGCCGACAGGTTCTTGGTCTCTTCGCCGGACTCCTCCAGCGAACCCAGCACCTGCTCCAGCAGCTCCTGCTGCCGCCGCTCCTCCTCTTTGCGCTTGCGCTCTTCCTCCAAACGCTGGCGCTCGGCCTCGACTACCTTCTTGTTCAGCAGGGCAATCATCTGTTCGATGTTTTCACGCTGATTACTGTTCGGCCGCAGAGAAAGAAAAACCCGGTAGTCGGCCACCGCATCGTTGAACTGCCCCTTGCGCACGTACAGGTTGGCCCGGTTGAGATAGGCGTTGGCCATATCCTTGTTCAGCTGCAGGGCCTGCTGGTACATCTCCTCGGCCCGGTCGTACTCCTCGAGCCGCTGAAAGTTGACCCCCATGTTGTAGTAAAACAGGGCTTTGTTACTGCCGGCATATGGCAGCCCGTCCTGATAGATCTGCTGGGCGGCCTCGAAATCGCCCATCTGCTCGTAGCACACCGCCAGGTACATGTAGAGTTTGCCGTTCTGCGGCTCCTGCCGCAGGGCGGTCTGCAGCAGGGGCGCGGCCTGTTCGGGCTGGTTGTTCATGAAAAACTCGATGCCCTGCTGTTTGGCGCTGGTTTGGGCGCTTTCGGATCCTACTGCCGTTGCCTCGGCGGCAGCCGCCGGGCCGGCCCACAACAGGACATGAATCATTATAAATAAATTAATAAAAAGCACTCTAGAGGGCTTCATATCAGATACTTCCTACATGTAAGGTTTGACATAGCTGTATTTTCTCATTAATCTTCTCTAAGGAGAAGTATATGCCATTAATTATCGCACTTATTATATTCCTCGGCATTACCCTTGGTATTATAACCTTTTTCCTGGTGAAGTCTATCATTGCGCCCAGACAGGTGGAAACCCTCTTCAAGCAGCTGAACAACGGAAAAGCGGCCGCGGTTACGCGGGGTGCGAAACAAATTCTGGCAAAAAATCCGCGAAATGTCGATGCCCATTACCTGCTCGGGCAGGCATATCTCGAGCAGAACAAGCCGGAACTGGCACTCATGGAGCTGAAGGCGGTTAATCAGATCGGTATTTTCGACGGGTACACCAAAGAGGACGAGTTCCGTAAAAAGATCGCTTCTCTGTACGAGCGCTTCAATCAGCCCGAGGAGGCGCTGAAAGAGTATCTGCTGCTGATCAAACTGCAGCCGAACTTCGCCGAATACTACCTGAAGGCCGGCATGCTCTTCGAACAGCGGGATAAATCGGGCAAGGCGATGAACTTTTACCGCAAGGCCATCAGCCTGAACGACCGGCTGGCAGAGGCGCATCAGCGGCTCGGCTACATTCTCTACCGCAGTAAAAAGCCGCTGGAGGCTCGGGGGGAGTTCGAAGCGGCCATAAAAAACGACCCCTCGAACTATCAGGCCCACTTCTATCTTGGAAAGCTGCAGAAAGAGAATCACGACTATGTGGCGGCCCTGCTCTCTTTCGAAAAAGCCCAGCGTGAACAATCACTGAAGATCCGCTCCCTGATCGAACGCGGCAGCTGCTATATGAATATGAACAATTTCGATAAAGCGGCTACCGAGCTCGAGCGGGCCATCAAGCTCTCCGAGGATCCCGGCTCGAAAGAGACTTTGTACGCCCGCTATTTTCTCTCGCTCTGCTACGAGAAGGACCGCCGGTTTGACAATGCGATTGATCAGTGGGAGAAAATCTATAAGCGCAAGCCCGGCTTCAAGGATGTGGCCGAAAAACTGAGTCAGTACCAGGACCTGCGCACCGACGATCACATGAAGGACTACCTGACTGCCGGACCTACGGAGTTTGTCGAAATCTGCAAGGCCGTGACCACCGGTCCGTTGGGCCTGACTATCCGGGACACCAGCGAGATTCAGAACGGCTGCCAGATTATTGCCGTGGACAGCGACACCCGCTGGCGAAATGCAAAAAAACTGCCCAAGCTGATGTGGTTTCTGCGGGTTCCCGAGTCGCTCGGCGAGTCTACCATACGCTCGTTACATGAAAAGATGAAAAAGCTCAATGTAAGCCGCGGAGTAGTCATCAACTCCTCCACTTTCTCCCGCAAGGCAATCGAGTATGCCGAAAGCCGGCCGATCGACCTGGTAAGCAAGGATGAACTGCAAAAGCACCTGAAGGGTGTAGATTTGGGAGCACTGTAGGTTGTGGCGAAACGAAAGATTCTCTGTATTTCCGATCATGTAGATCCACTGATCTATTCGAATCAACTGAAAGAGCGTTTCAAGGATGTGGATCTGGTCCTGAGCGCCGGAGATCTCGACCTGCCGTATTACGGCTTTATCGTCAGTACGCTGAACAAACCGCTGCTGTTTGTATTCGGAAACCACAACCTCAAGCGCATCGGTCATTACCGCAAGGAGTACCGGGAGGAGAGTCTGAAGTTCATGATGAAGGACGACTTCCTCGCAAAAACCTACGGTTCAATCTACGTTGGCGGAAAAGTGAAGCGGATCGCAGGTCTGATTATCGCCGGGCTGGGCGGGAGTATGCGCTACAACAACGGTATGAACCAGTTCAGCGAGTACCAGATGTTCATGAATATTCTGAAACTCATCCCGCAGATGTTGTTTCATAGAATCTTTCACGGACGCTGGCTGGATATTCTGTTAACCCACGCTCCGCCGCAGGGAATCCACGACCGCGAGGATCTGTGCCACCGCGGGTTCAAGAGCTTCCTGTGGTTTATGCACCGCTTCAAACCGCG
>JAASTM010000127.1 GCA_021767325.1 Spirochaetales bacterium | reverse complement strand
GTCGGCCGTCTATCCCAGGCCATTAACGAGGGCCGGCAGGTAGACCAGCGCCTCATTGAAGAGGTGGCGGCCGAGGAGGGGGTTGATCCGGCCGAGCTGGCGAAGCTGAGTTCGCAGCTGGGCGCCGCGGAGAGTTCCGCACAGACCCGTAAGGATTTCTTCGGCATGAGCCCGGAAATGATGCAGCGCATCCTGTATGCCGATTTGGATGACATTACTGATATTGTGGAAATCCGGAAGCCTCGTAAAATACAGGCGGATGATGCGCCTGTGCTGGCCTGTGCGGTCGGATTAATGGAGATGCTGGCCGCTGAAGGGCCGATCGGTGAGGTGCCGTACTCGGGCAATCTGCCGAAGGAGGTGGCCGACCGCTTCAGTCTGCAGCCGGTCCGTGGGGAGGAGAGTGTGCCTTACCTGCATTTGGCGCGGATCCTCCTGGAGCTGACCGGTATCATTGAGCATACGGACGGAGTATTTCGGCTGGCGGGGCAGGGCTCGGAGCTGTTCGACGGGCCGCCGGCTGGTGTGAAGCAAGTGGATCTTGCCAAGCTCTATCATGGCTTGCTTATCGAGTTTATCGAGAAGTTCAACTGGGAGTATCTGTATGAGATGAACCTGGTGGAAGTGCCGCTGGTCAGAATTGCGTCTCCGTTTCTGCTGCATACCCTCCGCAGCCTGCCGGTTATTACCGCCCGGAGGGTGAACCGGGTACTGCTGCAGGCTTTTCCAATTGTTGTCCAGGAGGTAAATGATCGGCTGGCGGAATACTCCGACGCTGAACCCCTCAGCTTCGAGGAGGTGTCCGAGATAACCGAGGATGCGGTCTACAGCCAGTTTTTTATGCAGCTGCTGCAGATGTTCGGGCTGGCAAAAACCGAAAAACGTCAACGCAGCGCCAGTGCGGCCACCCGCTGGCGGCTGACTCCCCTGTTTGAACAGGTGTTCGACTGGAAGATTCCGGCGTATTAGCGGGGCGTAGGTGCTGAAACCCAGCTCCAGTTAGTCGCCGAACCCGCGGGTGGTCTCGGCGCCGTTTCCGCCCATGGCGTCTCCGCCGGCATGCCTACAATAGGACAATAGTATGCAAGTGCAGGTTCATACTTTAGCATGAGGGCTGTGGGGGCTCGTCTGCAGGATGTGGATCTTCAAAATATTGTTTTTTTTGTTATCAAAAGGACTGGCCGGGACCGAAAAAACGGCCCCGGTCAGTGTAGGAAGATAGTTTTGAGGTTAACTCATTAGAGCTTTTGCTATGGCAACATAGCCTTCTGCAGCTTTTTGGAGCTGATCAATTTCAATATACTCATCACTTACATGTGCCTGATGTTCCTCCGATGGACCGAAGCCCAAAGTAGGTATGTCTAAAATGCCTGCACTGCTGCTGCCGTTAGTGCAGAATGAATAAGTCTGTAATTCTGTATTTATTGATATTTTTTGCAGGGCTGTGAGTGCCTTTTGCACAAATTGTTCGTTCTGATCGTAATACCAGGCAGGGAAAAACCGTGTAGTGGTTATGGGCGTGCCGGTATAACACTGAGCTTGTCCTTCGGTAAGTTTTACCTGATATTCGGTTCGGTCTATATGTTCAGAGAGATTTGCAAAATCCTCAATAATTTTTTCTTCTGTTTCTCCGACTATGAGGCGCCTGTCATATGTTACCATACATTCTGCAGGTACAACCGATGCTCCCGGATATGGTTTTGAGATGATATCTGTGAGCTCCATTATTCCTGTACCAAGATGAGTGTCCTCCGGCAGCTTGATATTCTTGATTTCCTGCAGTGCAGTTTGCATTAAATATACGGCATTTTTTCCATGTTGCGGATTAGCTGAATGACAGCTTTTGCCATAGGTGGTTATATTTATTTCAGCACGTCCGCGCTGGCCAGTCTTAAGGTTTAAATTTGATGCTTCACCGATAATTACATAATGGGCCTTTATTTTTTTTAGAATATGGTGCAGTGCAACTCCCTCAAACATCTCTTCATGTACTGTACCGGTTACATAAATATCACCGGGAAGTCTGTCTTGTGTAAACAGTGAAGCTGCATAAATCATAGCCGATAGCGCGCCTTTCATATCAGAAGTACCGCGACCGTATATGCGGTTGTTTTCGATTACACCTTTATATGGATCAAAATTCCAGTCGGAAATATTGCCTATGTCCACTGTGTCCATGTGTCCGTCGAAAACTATTGTTGGTCCATCTCCCGTACCCTTAATTCTTCCGATTACACTGCCATATTCGTCAATGGAGACCTCGTCATAACCGAGCTCAGTCATTCTCGTTTTTATTAGCTCTGCAATTTCTTTTTCTTGACCGGAGAGACTCGGTGTGGAAACGAGTTCCCTGCAAAGCTCAATCAGATATTTATTTTCTAAGTTCATAGGACAAATTTCCTTTGCGTTTCAGTTGTTAGTTTGTGACTTTTACTAAAGATTCTTTCTTGATGAAGTCATTATAGAGTTCCATAAACACCTTGCTCAGAAAGATTAGACCGATTAAGTTAGGGATTCCCATAATGCCACAGGCAAGGTCTCCGAACAGCCACACCGCGTTTGCACCTTGTCCTGCAAAGACGATGCCGGGAACCAGATAGAGCCATTTCATATATTTGACAGCTTTATCGCCGAACAAGTATTCCACAGCGGTTTGATAATTTACATACCATCCGATTTGAGTAGAGAATGCAAACAATACAATACCGGTCATCACCAAGAATGCGGCAACACTTCCGGGAAGGCCGACCTCAAATGCTCTAATTGTCAGGTTGATACCGCTTAATCCCGATTCCCATACTCCTGTGGTGAGAATTGCAAGTCCGGTAAGTGAACATAGAACTATGGTGTCGACAAAGACTTCGAAAGTACCCCATAATCCTTGGCGGATAGGATGATCAGTTTTTGCTGTTGCATGGACCATTGGAGCAGAGCCCATTCCGGCTTCATTCGAAAACATTCCTCTGGCAAGTCCTTTTTGCAAAGCCATGGCAAATGTTGAACCTACGAAGCCTCCGACTGCTGGCGCCGGAGCAAAAGCATACTTGAAAATGAGCATAAATGCATGCGGAATTGATGCAAAGTTGATTACCAGGATAATTATTGCACCCAGTGCATAGAGCAAAGCCATAAATGGCACCAGTTTTTCACAGAATCTTCCGATAGCCCTGAAACCGCCGATTATTACAAATCCGGTTAAAGCCGCTAGAACGACCGCTGTTATAGTAGGGTTGATGCCAAGACTTCCTTCAAGTGCAGCAGCTGCAGTATGTGGTTGAAGCAGCGCGGCTGTTACAAGTCCTCCTATCAGAACGGCTACAGCATGCAGTATTGCAAGTGGTTTCCCTTTCTTGCCAAGGCCTTTGCTGAGATAAAACATAGGTCCACCGTATACACTGCCATCATCGCGCACTTCTCGGTAATGAACCGCCAGGGAGATCTCAACCATTTTGGTCATCATACCAACGAGTGCCACAACCCACATCCAGAAAAGAGCACCAGGACCACCTATGGCGATAGCTGCAGCCACACCTGCAATGTTCGCAGTACCGACTGTCCCGGCAAGGGCTGTACTCACCGCTTGGAATGGGGTCATTATGCCGGCTACGTCTTTGTTCTCCTTTTCAAAGATTTTTCCGAAAGTACTTTTCAGAATGTAGCCGAGTTTTCTGAATTGAAAGAACTTTGTAATTACCGTCAGATAAAGACCAGTTCCTATCAATAAAATCATCATTGGAATGCCCCAGAGCTGGCCTATTAGCCAATTCAATCCTGAAAAGAATGCATCGAAGAAACTCATAATTTCACCTCCTGTGGTAACTGTGACTAATTGATTTGATTCTAGTCAACAAGGTTGATTTTAAGACTACTATGTGTAGCTGTCAAGGTTTATTTTGGGTGCGGTTGTGTTCATCAGTTAACACAGTTGATTATACTTTATAGCGTGTTGTATACTTCCTTATATGTAAATGTGATCAACAAAAAGACAACATGCGCTTACGTTTCCTGTCCTTTTAATATTTAAACTGTGATAATCGGAGATTTTCAATGGATAATTCAAATATTGGCGTTCATATCAAAAAACTGAGGGTAGATCAGCGAAGATCACAACAGGAAATTGCTGATTATTGCGGCGTGACCAAAAGCCATCTCTCAAAGATAGAAAATGGAAAGGTTCTGCCTTCACTTGGGGTGCTTGATAAGATAGCAGAAGCGTTAAATACCAAACTGAGCATCCTTCTAGGTGAAGAGCAGCACAAGGATATTGTGTTTACTCCGCATGATGAAGCTCTGAAAGGGCTCATCAAGACTGCGAAAGGGTATAAGATTTACCCCTATGCGGCAGATAATGGAGACAAGCGGATGCAGCCATTCCTATTTTATACTAATAAGAAACAACACAAACTCCATTTCACAGCTCATGATAGCGAAGAATTCATCTATGTATTGCAGGGGGAGATGATGTTTAAGATAGGAGGAGAGCAGTACCATCTAAAAGAGGGTGATGGCATATACTTCGATGCCAAATACGATCATCAAACTATACCGTTATCAGAAGATCTAAAGGTGCTGGATATTTTTGTTTGACCCATAATCAAAGTGGATTGGGCTCTGCAGTAGTGTAGAAAAGGGATTAAGCTGCTTCCCTTAATTAAATTTTAGTGAGTAACTCTTTCATTATAATAATATTTCCAAAATAAAATAATGGAGTGCTGGAGAATGAAATTAGCCAAAAAAACGTCGCTACTGCTGGTACTGGTGGTGTGTGTGCTGGTAACCGCTGCGGGGGGATTTTTTCTGCTGTGGGGCGGGAAGTCTCAGGAGGAGCAGCGGGAGGCGGCAGTTCAGGCCGCCGAGAGCTGGATCCGGAACAGTTCCCCGACCTTCGCGTTCGACGGGACCGGGCTCGAGTTGCAGGCGGTAGAGCGAAATGCCCGGGAGGGGGAGGCGCCGGCCGCCTATATGATGGTCTTCGAGTTCGAATCGCGTCATGCGGGGTACGGGGACCGCTCGGGAGAGATGCTGGCGCAGGTTATTACCCCTCATGAGCTGGAGGTTCGGGTTGAGAAGGACCCGAAATCCGGCCGCTGGAAGGTCGTGCGGGCAGTGACCGACGGGGTGTTCGACGAGCTGACCGGCGAATTTCTCAAGGATGCGAAGCACTCGCAGACTCGCCGGGTTGATGTGTATTTTATGCAGGTGGTAGATGGGCAGGAGGAACCGGTTGCGGTTTCCAGGGATGTGGACGCCCCTGAGGGCACAGGGGCCACAGGGCCCACTACCAGCAGCGGGGGCGCGGAAGGCGAGCCTGGTATGCCAAGCGTGGAGGTTGCCGCCCTCGAAGCTCTTCTTGATGGCCCGCAGCCGGATGAAACGGAACAGGAGTTATACAGCTCGATTCCCGAAGGGGTTGAGATAGAACGGTTTGAACTACGGGATAGAACGGCCTATGTGTCCTTCAGCGCCGAACTGGATCAGGGTGTCGCCGGCTCGGCGCGGGTGCAGGCGATTAGAGAGCAGATCCAGCTGACGCTGAAGCAATTCGAACATGTTGATCGAGTAGAGATTGCGGTTGAGGGACAGTCCGAGGGGATTCTGCAGCCGTGATAGGCAGGATGAAGCCTTAAGGATACCCGACCGGAATAATGTAAAGGGGCAAGGCCTTGGCAGCTGGTAGTAATGCCGCCACCGCATCATCTGAAAATGCGCCGACCAGGGCGGAGGCGAGTCCGAGGGCGCTGGCCTGCAGCGAGATGTTCTGGGCGCTATGGCCGGCGTCGAGGAACACGTATCTTTCGGCCCCGCGCTCTCCATACTTGGCTGCGGTGCGTTCTACCACTCCGCCGAGCACTATTACCGCCGGTGCCTGCGAGATGAAACTCTGATTCAGGGCAGCCCGAGCCAGGGCTTGTCGCTGATCTTTCGAGTTGAGTTGTGTCAGCCGGTGATCGCGGGGCTGGTAGCGGTAGAGCCCGGCTTCCAGCCTTTGTCCGGCTTTTTCTACCTTCCCGATAAATACGAACAGCGCCTGCGGATATAGTCCACCGGCTGAGGGGGCCGTTCTGGTCGGCCCGGAGACCGCATCGACCTGCATACCGCATCCGGCCCACAGGAGCTGGGAGAGGTCTGCAAGCGAAAGGGGCTGCTGCGAGTAATTGCGTTCGACTCCTCGCCTATTGAGAGTCTCTTCGAGCGAAAGCTCGCCTTCGCTTTTTGGGGCAGGTAATGCGACTGTGGAATTGGAGCTGTTTTGTTGAGGTGGCGTGTGTTCGGGGCTGCCAAATGCAGACAGAAGTGCGGCTGTAGATAGAAACAATACCAACAGCGCCGGACGGAGCAGAAGGTTCCCATTGTAGTTAGCGGCTGCGGGGCCTCTGATCGGCGTGTCATTCTTATACCGGAACTCTCGATTTGTTTTCATACTATCACCTCCCACATGTGGTCATGGTGTGGCCAAATTCCATGGGCGTCAAGAGCGGTCCGGCTATGGCCGTGTTGGATACCGCTGATCCTATGGGTATGAGGGGGGCGGTGGCTGTCTCTTTTTGCAGCAGGCTACTGTGAATAGCAGGCCACAATCTGTCCGAAGTAAAAGGTGTGGTAGACCGAATTCGGGTATACCTCAGAGTCTATTTGCGGGTCGAGTTTGTCCTTGTTCATGTGCTGCGAGTAGAT
>JAASTM010000126.1 GCA_021767325.1 Spirochaetales bacterium | reverse complement strand
GCCAGTGAAAAATCGTGATTCTCTTTATCCATCAAGAACTGCTTCCCATTGTCATAGGTAACCAGCTTCCATTTGGTCTCGGAAAACACGGTTTTCACCAGTTCCTGTATCACTACATCGTCATCCACAATGGCGACTTCCGCTTCCGAATTAAAAACAGCCGCACTCTTGCGTCTCGACTCACCCTCATCAACCGCTTCGCCGGCCTCAGCTCCACCGGCTCCATCGAAACGCAGCTGGATTGCCTCATCCTTCTCTTTTTTGGGGGCCGTCGACTTGAGCAGCTTTTCACTGACCACCTCGTCATGAGCAATCTGATCAGCCTTTAAGCCCAGCAGTTCATCCATCGCCTGATCAAGGCTGCTGTAAACCGCTATCGATGCGTACTGCTGTGACTTATTCAGCACTTCCTGTACATCTTTATTACCGGTCAGCACCTTCACAAAGCGCTGATTAGGCTGGGCGTATTCGCTGATAATATCGAGCAGCCGCGTGAGCTTACTGTGGTGTGATTTGGGGAAATCGAGACTGGTCATCATTATCAGGATCTTCGGATTTCTCACCTGATACAGCTCGAGCAGCTCATTGATCTTGTACTGCAGCTGCTCGATCTTCTCGTTGTTGAGCCCCTGGGCTATTTCGATAAAGAGTATATCCTCATTGAAGTGTGCTTCTATAATGCAGGGAGTATCGTCGGTCTCCAGTTTTACATCGAGAATTTCCGAAATCGTCGAGAGAAGCTGTTCCATTTTGAGCGGTTTAGAAATGATTTTGTTTACTTTATATCCGGCCAGTTCGACAACTTTTTGCTTATCGATTTTAGAGGCCACCATTATCAGCGGGATGGAAGCAACATTACGGTTATTGCGCTTCTCTTCGAGCAGCTCTACACTGCTCTTCCGTGACAGATAGTAGTCCATGATAATGAGATCCGGCATTTCATTACGCATCTTTACCGAACCGTCGAGACCATTAGTCCCTTCAACCACTTCCAGCCCGTAGGAACTCAGTTTATCCGTAAGGTAGTTCCTAAACATTGGGGATTCATCAATAACGAGAATTTTCTTCATAACTCACTCTCTTCGCCTGGAGTTCAGTATTATTATATCTAGTATCGGACAGAAACAGCGGCGAGGCAATGAAGAATTATGAACTTGCTCAGAACTTGTAGCCGATCTTACGCAGCAAGTCCTTTCTGTCCTGTTTGTCCTGTTCGGACTCTATGCCCTTTGGTGAAAAACCATCGACTACCCCCATGATTCCGCGCCCCTGATCGGTACGGCCGACCAGGACCTGCAGAGGATTGGCGGTAGCTGCATAGATTCGGACCACCTCCTGGCAGTTTTTGATCTGGTTCAGCACGTTGATGGGAAACGAGTTGCGGATAATAAGAAAAAAACTGTGACCGGCGGCAACCTCCTGAGCGCAGGCCACCGCCTCTGTTACCAGTTTCTCGTCGTTTCCGGCAGTACGGATGAGCGCCGGGCCGGATGCCTCGCAAAAGGCGAGCCCGTACTCGATTCCGGGCACTGAAGTCACCAGAATTTCAGAAATATCCTCAACTGTTTTGATGAAATGTGACTGTCCCACGATGATATTGGCATCTTCTTCCCATTCCAACTGGACCGCATCGACATCTACTTTCATTCATCAACCTCCATAATCGTATCCAAATCGATCTCGCAGCAGGTGCAGGGAACCTGGATTCCCCAGTTTTCCAGTACCTGCGGATGCACCTCGCCGAACATGCCGGCGTAGGCTCCATTATACATGATTTTGGCCGATCTACCCTTGATAAAGCGTGGATCGTCGAGCTCAGCAAGCTGATAGTCTTTGGACATGTAATAGAATACCGCCGAAACATGCGCTGATACTTCGTTAAAAGTAACCTCGCCATCGGCGCTCAGAAAGCCGAGGGTATTCCGCGTGACCGTTCCGGAATTGTCAGAAGGCTCGAGAAAGGCGGTTTTGCCGGTTTCGAAAATGTTGTGCGGGTACACCGCATGCGCCGATACAGCCTCACTGTTTAACAGATTCGGCAGAATAGAGGAACGTACATACTCGTAGTTCTCGGTCATCGGGTTGGCAATGCGAATCGAGTCGTCCCCGGAAATTTCCATCTTATCGATGAAGTCTTTTTTCGAACCGAGGTAATTGTACATCATCTCCTGGTATCCGAGTCCGATCATGATATCGCGCACCTTACGGGCAAACTCTTCGGCTTCGGTCAGTCGTCCCACCGTGAAATCAGAGGGCATCAGCGGTTCGAAGTTGCTCATTCCGTGCCCGATCATTATATCCTCGATTACATCCACCGGATGCAGAAAGTCGTTGCGATACGGCGGCACGGTAATGCTGATCGCCTGCTTTTCTTTATCGGTTTCCGCCGGGACCCCCATGCGGGTAAGAGCGGTTTTGATTTGCTCGAGAGAGAACTCCACGCCCAGCATATTGCGGGCATGCTGCAGGTCAATGGTCATCGGCTCCTGAAAATAATAGGGGCTGACGATCTCCCGCCCGAACTCTGTATCGAAGGGATACTCTATCTTGACCGGCAAGATGGTAAACCCGGCATCGGCCAGATCACAGGCAACGATGTTGGCAGTCAGAATGAGGTCGCGCAGCTCGGTTCCGGTCATCTCGATGAAGATGTTCTCATCGCCCACCTGCACCGCGCCGGTGTAGGCGCTGTTGATGACCGGCGGAAAGCTCAGCGCCTCGCTGTTGGCATCCTCGAGATACGGGTACCGGTCGAAATCGGCAACAATATGGCCGTATTCGTGCCCCTTGGGGTGCTCTTTGGTGATCTCCCGCAGGGAGAGCTCTTTATCCATCTGCAGCGGCACGAACTTGGTCTGGTCGGGATCCGCCGCACGGTAAGTGATGGGGTACTCCAGCAGGTCGCTGCGGAACACTCCGATTGCAATGGAGCGCCGCTTGCGGCCGAAGTTCCAGCACAGCTTCTCCTGTGTCTGGATGATATCCTTGAGGGTAGCCTCGTCTATTTTCTTGCCGGTGGCCGCCAACGCGATCTCGTACGGCCGTACTTCCTTCACCGACGGATCTATCTTCACCACCCGGTTGCCGTAGTCTTTGGTCTCCTGGGCGGTCGAGAAAAAGTCATACTGCGGAATCTTTTCCTGGTTGTACTGACGCAGCTGGCGTCCCAGTCCGGCGGTCGACCACAGGTCGGGACGGTTGGTATCGTTTAGTTCGATTTTCAGCTGGCCGGCGGCCTCATCCTTGCCATCCAGCTCGGCTTTGGCAACTGTCAGGATCTCTTCCAGCTGCTCATCGTTATAGCGTTTTCCCACATAGGAATACAGGGCATCTTCGTATACTTCAATTTTCGGCATGACTACTGATTCCTCCTCAGCCGCACGTTTTCAATATTCGGTGAAAAAAGCTCGCGCAGGTCGTTCAGACCAAGGTGCATGAGCGCCATTCGGTCAATTCCCAAGCCCCAGGCCAGGACCGGTACGTCCACACCCAGCGCTTTTGAAACCTCCGGACGGAATATTCCGCTTCCGCCGAGTTCGAACCATCCCAGTTCGGGGTGCTTGATGTGTACCTCGATCGACGGCTCGGTAAACGGAAAGTAACCCGGTACGTATTTCACATCTTCGGCCCCGGCGATCTCCTCGGCGAACATCTTCAGCAGCCCCAGCAGGGTCCGCAGGTTTACCTCTTCGCCCAGTACGATTCCCTCGGTCTGATAAAAATCGGCCCCGTGGGTTGCATCCACCTGGTCATATCGGAAACAGCGGGCAATACCGAAATACTTGCCCGGAACCTTGGCCTTGGGCAGCTGTTTAGCCGAGAGTACCGTTCCCTGACTGCGCAGGATCTGCCGGCGGGTGAAATCGTGGTCAAAGCTGTAACCCCAGCCGCGGCTGCCAGTCTTCCAGCCATCCTCGTGTGCCGCCGCTACCTGGTCCAGGTAGGGCTGCTCGATTTCGCGGGCATGGCTCGGTTTGTCAATATAATATACATCATGGATATCCCGGGCGCTGTGGAACTGCGGCATAAACAGCGCATCGCCGTTCCAGAACTCAGTCTCCACCAGCGGTCCGTCGAACTCCTCGAAGCCCAACGAGGTGAGCTTGTCTTTCACCCAGTGCAGGTACTCGCCGTACGGATTCCGCCGCCCCAGCAACACCCGGTTCGGCGGTGTGTGAATATTGTACTCACGGAAGCTCTTGCCCTTCCAGGCACCGGTTGAAAGCATTTCCGGAGTCACCGATCCGATTTCCTCGCCGGTCACCCCTTTCTTGAACAGCTCTTCCCGGGCCGCTGCACCGATTTTACTCAGAGTATACACAATCTCTTCACGGTCGGCCGCCTTGAAAGGCACCCCGGAGGCACCACGCTTTTTACTTATCTTGCCAATCGCATTCTGCTCTTCGGAGCTCAGCGCATCATGCTCGATTTCACCGCTCCGGGCGGCTTTATCCAGAATCGCACGTACCGCCTGCATGCGCTCGGAAGCTTCGCCTTCCACCGACACATTCTTCTCACTATCCATCGAGAGCACGCCCTCTTTGGAGAGCTGTCCGTAGGCTGAACCGATATCACGGTTCTCCAGGCCGAGCTTCGACGCCAGCTCAGGCATTGCCAGCGCACCATCCTTCTTGAGTAAGTCGAGTATGCGTTCTTCGGGAGTTCCCTGTTCGGCATAGGATTTTCCCAACTCAGTCAGCTCATACACCACGGTCTGCGAACGCCGTGCTTCCTCGATAAAGCCCTTGCCCTCCAGCCAGCTAAACGCCTGATTGCATTGCCCAATCTTAAATGACAGCTCTTCTACAAGCCGTTTAGTAGTAATTTCTTCTCCTGGCTTCACATGCCGGAGGGCCTTGACTTCAAGCGGGTGTAAGCTCTTAACGTCAACATCCATTGCCATTCTCCCTAGTATGAGTTCATTAAAAAAGTGTTTCTATAATTGGTAACCGTAATCGCGAGAAATGTAAAGGGACTAACTCGGCGGTTATTTCATGAGTCGTTAAGGCTGCAATGATAGGTCGCACTCTTTGGCCCGGCTTATCTCCATGAGTTTTTCGTACTTCACGGGAACTCCCGAAGCGTCGGTGCCCGCAGCGGGGTAGATGGTTTTAAAACGTTTTAAGCCTACATCGAGATAGATCTCGACCCCTTCCACTCCGAAGGGACAGACAGCTCCCGGAGAAAATCCGGTCACCTCTAAGGTCTCTTCCGCCCCGGCCATGCTGTGTTTACTGCCGGTGAGCCGTTTCACCTTGCCCGAGGAGACCTTCTGATCGCCGGCCATTACAAACATTCGGTAGCAGCCGTCCTTGCCGCGCATCAGTATCGACTTGGCGATCTGCCCCACCTCGACTCCGATCTGTGCAGCAGCGGTTTCAGCGGTGGGGGTGCTGCCGGGAGCAAACTCCAAGGCCTTCAAGCCATGACGGTCCAAAACTTCCTGTACACTCTTCGGTATCATGGGAGTATATTATCGAGTTAGCGTTAGCTTTCCAAGGGCGCGAATGCCCAAATCAGCTGCGAAAACTACAGTAGATTATGACTTTCACTTGTGAGTAGGTTCTCGCGGTTGGATTAGCGACCTAAATACCCATAGTGATAAATAGATGCCAGGGGAAAGTAGAAACACTGGTACTACAATTTTACCAGTAATCATCCCACCCAGAAACAATATAACTATCACTAAGAAACTATAGGAGTTGGCTACAGATATTGTCCGTATGTAGTCTATTTTTGAGGCTACAAACTGAAATACCTTCATCTGGATCCAGTAAAAGGGCACACAACTATCGTCTAAATAAAGCAAAATCACGGTACCAGTATCCACTGTCCTTGACTATGCGCCGCAGCCCGTTGGCGTAATCCACATAGACAAGGCCAAAACGTTTCTTATACCCCTCGGCCCACTCGAAATTATCCATCAGGGTCCAGACAAAATAGCCCTTCACATTACAGCCGTCCTGTAAGGCCTGTTCAACATATTCAAGATAGCTTTTCAGGTAATCTATCCGCAGCCGGTCGTGTACCCTCAGCTGACCCTCTTCCTCAACCAGCTCATCATTGAACGCGGCACCGTTTTCGGTGATATACACCGGAGGATTACCGTATTCATCACGCATCCGCGTTAACAGCTGGTAGATGCCCTGCGGATACACTTCCCAGCCCATGCTGGTGTACTGCACACCGCCCTTTTCAAACTCAGCTTCGGGAACATCCAGCCCGGAAAGAAAGAAATGCGCAAAGGGAATCATCCGGCGATACTCAGCGTGTTCACGGGTATAATTATTAATCCCGATGAAATCGACCGGCGCGGCGATCCGCCGCATATCCTCATCGCTGACAGAAGGAGTAAACAGCCGCATTTTACTCCAAAGCTCCTGTGGATATTCGCCTTTGAGAAGCGGGTCGAGAAACAGCCGGTTTACAAACTGATCGGCCACATCGGCTGCTTGGCGGTCTTTTTTACTCTCTGTTTTAGGAAAAATCGGAAACAGATTCAGAGTAATACCGATTTCCACCTCGCTATCGACATGGGAGCTGGTATCTGCCGAAGCGGCGGTAGATTCAAGGCCGGCGCTGCCCACTACATCCCGCAGCCTTTCAACCGCGGCGGCATGGGCTAAGAGTGAATGGTGCACCGTCTTGAATGCCGCCCAGGGATTTTTCCTCCCAGGCGCATGGGTTCCCAGCAGATG
>JAASTM010000125.1 GCA_021767325.1 Spirochaetales bacterium | reverse complement strand
TACCGTTTTCGCCTGCGCTTCCCGAAGCTTCCGACTCCCCAGCCGAGGATGAATCCCACCAGGATCATGAGAAAAAACAGTACGGCCCGCGACATCGACACGGTCCACATCAGAAAGCGAAAGTCCACCACCTGCACATTCTGCATGATGAAGATGACCGCCAGGGCCCCGAATATAATTCCTACAACAAATCTAAACATGTACTTCTCCTTTCCTACGAGTATAACAGCTTCGCCCCCTCAAATACAAAGCTTTTTGTGGTAACCCGGCCTATGGGCGCAGTCCTTAGTCGATTTTTTCTGATAATTTTTGTCATATAATTTGATTTCTACATGCCGATGGTTTAGATTAGTAAATATGTAATGTTTATATGGCTGTGAAAGGGGGCCATTATGAAAAAGAATAGCAGGATCATCGCTTATAGCAGTGTGTTTATTTTTTTACTCAGTTTCGGTCTCGGACCGACTACGCCGCTGCAGGGCCAGAACCAGAGCTCGCTGGGTCTCAGTATCACTCCCCTGGCCTCCTATCCCACTGGTGAGTATCAGGATCTGTACTCTCTGGCAGCCGGCGGAGAACTGGCTCTGCACTATTCCACTCCCGGCTTGGCTCCATTTTTTATAGAAACATCACTTTCTAACCTCTACAGCCAGACCGCTGCCCAGAAATCTCTGACCAATGTGGCCCTTTCCGGGGGCGGCGGACTCAAAATCCCGCTGGCCTCATGGCTCGATCTCTCCCTGTTTGCCCGCGGCGGATACGCCTACGGTTTCATCGAGACCTTCGAGGGAGAAACGGCCACTGGAAGCGGAGCGATAGTAACCGGCGGTCTGCGTACGGAAACCGCTCTTTCACCCGGCTTCAAGGTTGCGGTCAACGCCGGCTACCGCTACGAACCCGGTGTATTCGAGGGCCTGCACGGAGGAATCGGCATTACCTGGGAGTTCGGCAGTCAAAAGGCCGGACCAGTACGTCTCAGATTTCAGGGTTCTCAGATCCGCCCGGTCTTTCCGGTCTTCTATAACTACTACGATGCCAACAACCTCGGCACCGTCACCATTAAAAACGAAGAGCCCGGTGAAATAAAGAACATACGCGTTGCCTTTTTCGTCGACCAGTTTATGGAGCGGCCCAAACTCAGTTCGGAAGTCGAAGTGCTGAAACGCGGCGAGAGCGCAGAAATTCCGCTCTACGCCCTGTTCCGCGACGACATTCTCTCGGTGGTCGAAGAAACAGCCGTGTCCGGTGAAATCCAGGTGAAATACAGCTATCGCGGGGTAGAAAAAACCGCCGGACTTTCAAAAACCATCAGCATCATCAACCGCAACGGAATGACCTGGGACGATGACCGCAAAGCCGCCGCCTTTGTTTCGGCGAAGGATCCGCTGGTCATTCAGCTGTCGCGCCTGGCCGCGGGTACCGCCCGCCGGGAGGGCCTGGAGGTCATCAACGACAATTTTATAAAGGCGCTGGCCCTGTATGAGCTGCTCGGTGAATATGGACTCTCCTACGTCATTGATCCGCAGACCCCCTATGAAGAGTACTACCAGAACAAGAGTGCCATTGATTACCTGCAGTTTCCCCGCCAAACCATCCAGTACAAATCGGGAGACTGTGACGACCTCTCCATCTTGTACGCTGCGCTGCTGGAGTCACTGGGTATTTCCTCAGCCTTCATAACCGTCCCCGGACATATCTATGTAGCCTTCGATCTCGGCATCAGCCCGCAGGAGGCGCTGCGGACCTTTTCCAATCCCGACTCATTGGTTGTCCATCAACAGCGCGTGTGGCTGCCGGTGGAAATCACCATGGTCGGCCAGTCATTTACCGATGCCTGGGAGTACGGTGCTTCCGAGTGGAGAAAATACCATCCACAGGACAAAGCGGTCTTCGTAGAAGTTTCCGAAGCGTGGGAGCTGTACCAGCCGGTGGCTTTCACCCGGCAGGAGACCTCCGGTTCTGAGATAAGCTTCCCTTCCGAGGCTGCCGCAGCGAGCCGGATAATCAAAAGCACCCGCGGGATCGTCGATCACGAGATAGAGCAGTGGGAGGAAAAAGTCCTGGCCGGTTCCAGCCGCACTCAACCATCACCGGCTGCGCTCAACAAAATCGGCAGCATCTATGCCCGTTACGGCCGCTACGACGAGGCTGAAAGCCGGTTCCAACGCATAATGGAACAGACCAGCACCTACTTTCCGGCCTATGTAAACCTCGGAAACATTGCCTTTTTAGAAGAAAATTACTCCCGGGCCCTTGAGCTGTTTACCCAGGCGTATTTGATGAAACCGGCCCACAAAGGCGTACTGATTTCGCTGGCGAAGGTCCATTACGAACTCGAAAACGGAACCATCGCCGCACAGTACTACCAGCAGGCTGCCGCCCAGGACGAGCATCTGGCCACGCGTTTTGCTTATCTCGGGTCCGATGCGCAGTCCGCCGGCCGGGCCAGTTCCGCTGACAGAAGGAGGGATATGGTATGGACAGAAGAGTAATTCAGATGATGCGAAAATCACACCAGGTAAAAACCGCAAGGACAGCGCTTTTACTGCTTGTTCTCAGTGTGGCCCTTGTCGCTTGTCAGAATCCCCTCTCCGAGGTGGTGCGGGATGAGGTAAAATACGCCAAAGCCCTCTCCTTTACCTTGAATGTTGAAGACGCGGCCAACGCCGAGGTCTCCCCGAAAGGCACATTCGATGTGAAAGAGGGATACCCCGAAACCATCAAGGTTTTTCCTGACACTGGCTATTACTTCATCGAATGGGAGGTTGATACCTCCTCCAGCCAGGGTACCGTGAGTTTCAGCGACTCCACCTCGGCCAGCGTCGAGGTAACGGTGAGCGGCGGCGATGCCACCATCCGCCCGGTGATTGCCGACAGTGTCGGTTCAATCGAAATCAATAGCGGTGCGCAGTACAGCACAAACCCCTCGGTAAATCTTGCCCTGTATGCCGAAAACGGCAACACCATCACCGAGATGCGCATATCGAATTCCGGCACCTACGCCGATAACAACTGGCTGCCCTACTCCATTAGCAGCAGCTGGACTCTCACCAGCGGCACTGGTGCAAAGACGGTATACGTGTGGTTCAAGGACGACACCGGCACTGTTTCTCCGCGCTACTCCGACAGCATTATGCTCGATGTCGACCCGCCGCAGGTCTCCACTGTCTCCCCCTCAAACGGGGCCAGCGGGGTAGCTGTAGATACCGAAGTCCATATCCAGTTCAATGAGCCGGTAAATCCCGCCACTCTGACCACTTCGAACATCCGAATCCGCCGTACCGCCGGCGCCTACCTCGGCGGCACCAGCGTCAGCTACAATTCAGATACCCACGTGGCTACACTCGCTCTTAGCGGAACTCTCGACTACAACAGCGAATCCTACACGGTGGAGGTTACCACCGATGTGGAGGACGTAGCCGGCAACCCTCTCGCTACGACCTTCTCCAGCAGTTTTACCACCAAGTACAAACAGGCCCGAATCACCTATCTCGACTCGGTCAGTTTGTCCGATCCGTACTTTGAAGATTTTGTAATCGTGGGAGACGAGGCCTTCGTCATCAGCCGTAACCTCAACGGCACCGATTATGGTCGCCTGTACCGCATCAACTTGAGTAACCTCACTAGTATCGCCATAACCGACAACCGCGACATCCGCACCGATCCGGAGACAATTCTCTCCGACGGCTCGTATGTGTACATCGGCCACGGCGCCGATCCGATCCGCAAGGTAAATATCAACAATTTTTCTGACATTGACGATGAATCCAGCGGAACCAACACCGGTCTAATCGCCCGCAGCGGGAATAATCAGCTGGTAAAGGTGCATTCCAACGATCTGATCGGAGTATACCGCAGCTCACTCTCTAATGGAACTATTCATTACAACAACTCCTATCTCTACGATGCCAAGGTGATGGAAACCATGGGCGGATACACCTATATAGGCTCCGTATATTACGACATGGAACCCCTCAATACCCTGCAAGCCTATGACACTACCGATTTTTCCCAGGGCGGGGCTACACTCCAAGACACCCAGTCTATAGACTCCGATTTGTCCAGCGGCGCTGATATCACCTCTATAGATCAGTATGACGGTGAGTACATGGTAGTCGGGAACAGCGGCTCCAACGGTTTGGTTATCTATGATGTCACCGTTCCGAGTAATATCTCCTACGACGGTTCGGTGAATATCTCGGCTGTGGAAGATGTCTCGATATGGGATCAATATGCAGCCGTCGCCCGCGGGAGTAACGGTATCGGTTTTGTCGACCTCGGCTCACCGAGCAATCAGATCCTGGTGTCTGCACAAATTCCGGATGTCTCCGGTGAGGTGCATGATATTTTCTTCGATGGCACATACCTCTATCTTCTCAGCGGGGGCAGTGCTACCACACTGACGCACTTTCAGGTGTACGAAGTCGAGATCTACTGATCTTAAATTTGTCTCCATTTTTCCTCCAATCTTATATGGCCGTCCTCCGGGGCGGCCGTTTTTTTTCTACTTTGCTCTGTACTCGCAGGGCGAGCTGTGGTACGATAACTGTGTATTACTTTTGCATTTCGAAGTAAAACGAAACCTATTATCCGGGAGTATAAGTATGAGTTTCACCCTAAAACAGAATTATCGTTATTCGCTTTTGATTCCTACCAGCATGGGCATCAGAATTACCCCGCTGAATGGACAGCCTGTCCATTCGAGCGACATGTTCAAAATGCAGGTTACCAGTGCCGAGTCGAATGTGGGCAGTGTTTCATCCTACCTCGGTCTTCCGGTGAAGATACTGACCGCCTTCGTAAAAGGCAGTCCCATTGCCCGTAAGATCAAGGACAACCTGCGCAACCGGCATATGGACTACGAAGGCAAGGAGGTCGATCAGGGCGGTGCCTGGGGCTATCGCCACCAGATCAACATCGCCGACAGCGGCTTCGGATCCCGCGGCCCCCGGGTGTACAACGACCGGGCGGGAGAAGTCGGCCGCAGCATCAGCATAGACGATTTCGACATAGAGCGGATTCTCGGTCAGGAGGGGGCACAAATCATCCACTTTTCCGGGCTCTTCGGAGCGCTCTCCCCCGAAACCGGGCAGTTCTGTCTCGAGCTGGCCCGGGCGGCCAAAAAATACGACACCCGCATCTCCTTCGATCTCAACTACCGTGCCTCCTTCTGGAAGGGCCGCGAAAAAGAGCTGCGAGAGATTTTCAGTGAAATCGCCGGAATATCCGACATCCTGGTCGGCAATGAGGAAGACTTTCAGCTCTGCCTCGGCATTCAGGGGCCGGAGGCCGGCGGAAAGGACATCGCCGGCAAAATCGACGGCTTCAAGGGGATGATCGAGCGGGTAAAGCAGGAGTATCCGAACGCCTCCGTCTTCGCCACTACTTTGCGGCAGGTGGTCAGCGCCAACCGTCACATGTGGGGTGCGATCATGTCGGCCGACGACCAGTGGCATGTTATCCAGCCGCGAGAGATCGACGTACTCGACCGCATCGGCGGGGGCGACGGCTTTGTCGGCGGCCTGCTCTACGGCGTGTTGCGGGGCTGGGAGCCGGAGAAATGGGCGCAGTTCGGCTGGGCCAGCGGGGCCCTGGCAACCACCTTCGAAACCGACTACGGCCAGCCGGCCGATGAAGAGCAGATATGGAGCATCTGGGAAGGCAACGCCCGGGTCAAACGGTAGTCATTGACCCCCGGCGGGCTTCTGACCTATCATCGGCACATGAAACCAGACCTCGAAAAGATACTACGACGACAACCCCGGGCATCAGTGGTGCCCTTGGATCCCGATGCGGAGGAGAGTGTTCTGTTCGATTTTACCGAGGAGAACCCCGAAATGCAGGGAATCGATCCGGCCGACACCGAGCAGTTCACTGCATATGTGTTCGGTAAACTGCGCAAGGCCGGCAGCCGGATCGGCCTGGGCGGGTACCGCGAAAACCGCAGCATCTACCGCCACAGCGAACTCTTCTCCGAGGGAAAAGTGCGCTCCTATCACCTGGGTCTGGACCTGTGGGTTGCGGCCGGCACTCCGGTTCTGGCGGCCTACGACGGCGAGGTGCACAGTTTCCAGGACAACCAGGGGCTGGCCGATTACGGGCCGACTATTATTCTGGCCCACACCATTGAAAGGGTGCGATTCTACACACTGTACGGACACCTCACCCGGGATTCACTCGAGGGGCTGGCCGCCGGCGCACAGATCTCAGCCGGCGATGAAATCGGCCGTGTGGGGAGCAGCGCGGTAAACGGCAAATGGCCGCCGCACCTCCATTTCGAGGTGATCAAGGACCTCGGCGGCAGGTCCGGCGATTTCCCGGGGGTATGCGCACCTGAAGACGCCCCGCACTACCTCGAAAACTGCCCCGATCCGAACTTGGTCCTCAAACTGAAGGTTCTCGGCTGGGCCGAATGAAGTACCCGGTATTGCTCTGTACGGTCAGGCCACTGACAGGTGCAACGATCTCTCCGTTCTGAATCTGCATCCCTTGCGGCAGCTCGAAGCCGGGGTCAATCCGGCGGTAATACTCCAGCGAATACGGCAGCAGCCTCATCTGTACAGACTCAGGGCCGCTGGCGGAAATTATACCACTCAGGTTGAAGTCGACCTCTCCCAGGGGAGTCCGCACCACATACAGGGGGATCTCCCGACCGCTCTGGTGCCGCCGCAGGTGGGTGGCGATATTGATGACGGTAGTGGCATCGACCGGCTGCGCAGCGTTGTAGCGCTTCTGAATGGGCAGTCCTGCC
>JAASTM010000124.1 GCA_021767325.1 Spirochaetales bacterium | reverse complement strand
TTCCGGTTCGGGTCGATGAGAAATTTCATGGCGCTGTGTTGTACGAACATCTGGCGGAACTTGTTCTCACTCTCCCGTAAGCGGGCTTCTTTCGCCTGTTCCCTCCTATGGGTTTCAAATAACCTGAAGGCCATTTTTATAGCCTGTAGAAGAATAAAATCGCCTGAAAATTTCTGGATTATTCCATAGCTGGTTATCTGTTCAACCCGTTTGATGAACTCGTCCTCCGTATGGCCGGTGAGAAAAATTACGGGTAGGTCATGTGTGCGCAGGATCTGTTTGGCAGCTTCGGTTCAATCGATTCCGGTGCCCAAATCGATATCCATGAGAATCAGCGCTATATCCGGATTTGCATTGAGGATTTCGACTGTAGCTTCACCCTTGTGAGCGGTGATAACCGAATAACCGTTATTTTCTAGTAGCTGGGATTCATGCAGTGCAATCGGAAATTCATCTTCGACCAGTAGTATCTGTTTGGGCAAAATCACAGCCTCACTAAAATCTAATATATGTTAAATATTATCATGATTTGTCAAATCTTAATAGGAATTTGTTCCCGGGATTGTTTGATATAGATTGTTAGATTGTAAGTGCCGGGGATATCATATAGTATGAGTCCCAGACCTATGAGAGGGATACCTGTGAAATTCAAATCCGAACGGACTTCCACCTTCCGGCGTCTCTCGATGCTCGGCTTCGAGATGGTAAAGGGGGGACATAATTTCTATGCCCTGCTGGAGTTCGACGTAACCGACCTGCGCAAAGAGCTGCGGCGGCAGAGAACGGAGGGGAAGGGGGCGTCTCTGTTTACCTTTGTGCTGAAGGCGATTGGCATGTGTCTGCAGGAGTTTCCGGAGTTCAACTCGATGATCAATGCCCGCCGGAAAACGACCTTTTACGAGGTGGATGTGGACATCCCGATCGAAGTGAACAAGAACGGCGAAATCTACAACAAGCAGTGCATTATCCGGGATGTCAACCTAAAGGCAATCGACGAGATCGACGCGGAAATAGGCCGGGCCAAGGCGGAAACCGGCGACGAAAAAAACTTTATGGCCTCCAAGGCGGGGCAGCGATTCTTCACACTCTTGCCCAAGTTTCTGGTTCTGTTTCTTTTCCGGCTCATACTGAAAAACCACAAGCTGGTAAAGCAGCACTCCGGCACCGCCTTTGTTACCTCGGTCAGCATGTTCTCCAACGCTCCCGGCTTCGTGATTCCCTATGCCGGCGGACCGAAAGCGGTTTCGTTTGCAATCGGCAGTGTGGTGAAAAAGCCCGTTGTCAAACGGGACGAGATCATCATACGGGAAATGATGAATCTGACTGCCATTTTCAATCACGACCTGGTCGACGGCGCCCCGGCGGCCCGCTTCATCAACCGCCTGCGCCGCTATATCGAGCAGGATTACAGCCGGCTTTTTTAGGAAGCCGTGCGCAGGAGCCGCGGTCCGGCCTTGACTGGCCGCGCCCGGCCGCGGCGCTACTCTACGGCATATCGACGACGAAGCGCCTGCGGTCCTGCCGACAGATCATCTGAATAGTGTGGTTACCGGACATAACGGCGGTCGGAATGCCGCCGCCGGGATTGACCCATTGCCCCGCCATATAGAAGTTGCTCAGCCCCGGCAGGGTCTTCTTCATCGATGATGCGAACGCATCGGCATCGAGCATCCAGCCCTCATATGCCCCCCGCCAGTTGCCGGTGTATCGCTCCCAGGTAAGCGGGGTCGCCACGTCGGTCATCTCGATCTGACCGGATATGCCGGGGAAGCGCTCCTCCAGACCGGCGATTACCGCATCCAGAATACGCTTTTTCTCCGCCTTATAGCGCTCAGGTTCCTGGCTGAGGCGGTTCCAGTACTCATACTCCGTTTCGAACTGCACGATGAGAATGTTTTTGCCCTCGGGGGCCAGCGTCGGGTCAAAGCTGTAGGAGCGAACGCAGATGCTTTTTTCCGCTTTCTCGGCGTTCGGAATCGGGTTACTGAGCGGGTAGAACAAGCCTCCGATGGATTCAGGCAGGTCCTCGAGCTGCCGCGCCACACCCAGACTGACATACACCAGGGGCTGAAACAGGCGCGGGTGAGCATACCGATCCTCGATTTCACGGTCGGAATACCTGCCTTCCAGCATGTCGAAGATGGTAGTGCGTCCGTCGGCGGCCGATACAACCCAGTCAGCGCGGTGTTCGCTGCCGTCGGCCAGCCGGACTCCAACCGCACGGTCGTGCTCGACTAGTATTTTCTCGACACGGGCTCCGTAATGCACTTCGCCGCCCAGATCCAAGTACCGTTTCTCTATAGATTTTACCAGCGGGAGTGCACCGCCGATTACATACCCGGCGGATGTGCCGTGCTGCAGGGCCAGCAGCAGTACGAGCATCAGCATCGGTAAATCCGTACCGAAGGCCATTGGAAATACCTCTTTGAGAAACGGATTTGTAAGACGAGTAGTAAAATCACCGATACTTACTCCGCTCCACCTCTTCAAAAAGCTCATCATAGGCAGCATGCGAATCATTTTTAGCTTGTCGAGCGGGCCGTACAGCTCTTCCGGTGTGTCTACCGGAAAGCTGAACTTCGCTGCCCGGCGAATCGCACTGGTCAGTTCGCGGATGACAGTGCGGTCCTCCGGGGCGATCTCCAGCAGATGCTGTTCGAGCCGGTCGGCATCGCAGTAAAACGTCAGTTGTCTGCCGGCGCTGGTTTCGACTACCTGGGAGCGGGTATGATTGTAAACCTTCCAGTGCTGAGCTGCTCCCAGCTCTTTCCAGAACCGGTGATACATGCTGTCCGGCTTGGTTCCGACTACCCAGTTCACAGCTCCGTCAATGGTGTAGCCCTTCCGTTTCCAGGCGGTACACACGCCGCCGGGAATGCTGTGCATCTCGAATAGAGTTGTACTGTACCCGTTCATTCGTCCATAGCATCCGGCGGCCAGACCGGTCAGACCGGCCCCGATTACGATAATAGACTTTTCCAACTACTCACACCCTGCTTGATTAAAAATTATACACCATTAATCCGGAAAAGCTGCAAAAATAAGTCGGAAGCGCATGTAGTGCAGCTTGACTTCTGGGCAGGCCGGGAGGCGCTGGTATTCGGCCTCACTTTACCCCGCGTTCGGCCCGGTGAACATTCGAATCATCTCTGTGTCCTCTTCGTTGGGGGCGCGGTTGTTCCGGGCTTTGAACTCCCGTTCGGCCAACGCGTAGTCCGACTCTTCTCCGACCATCCGGCCGATATCGATCAGGCGGTCCAGAAAACTGAAGAGCGCCTCCCGGGTGTAGGGCGCTTCGTGCGAGATCAGGTAATGGTCCGCATCGTACGATCTGAGCTGCTCGGTCATCCTGGTCAGTTCATCCATCCGGTACCCGTAGCTGCCGTTGAAGCGGCGGCCGTAGATACAGTCGCCGGCGAACACCACTCTGCCTTCGGGCACGTACAGCACTGCAGAATCCGCCGTGTGGGTGCCTCCGAGGTGTTCGATGCGGGCGGTGATGCCGCCGAGGTCCAGCTCGAGGGGCTCTGTAAATACCCGGTCCACACTACCAATCACACGCTCCTGCTCCGCGGGCATTTCGGCTTTGAGACAGTCGGCCCCGAAGCGGGGCAGAAACCCCGATTCCACCAGCCCTTCGATCCCTGCATCGTCCCAGGAATAACCCCGCATCTCCTGCAGTTTTTCTTCGGTAAGGGCATGGGCGATGCATTCGGCGCCTACAGTCGGGATGGCAAATACATGGTCCCAGTGCCAGTGAGTGAGAAACTGGTATTTCAGCGGTGCTGGTTCGAAGCGGGCTATGGCCGCCAGGAACTCCCGGGCATGGGCCGGCGAGATCCCCGAATCTACCATCAGCGATGCGTGGCTGCCGGAGATAAACCCCAACAGGGGCCGGTCGGTCTCCGCTACCGGCATGGAATAATAAATCTTGTCGGTCAGGCTGTGAATCATTTTGATTAGTGTCCTTCTTTATGGTGTAGTAAAAGTGCTCCCCCGATCTATACCTTACTCGCGGGCCGAGGTCAAGGCGTGTGTGGGTCTCAAGCCGGAGCCCCGGCGTTTCAGTGCTGAGAAAGTCTTCCCGAACCCCGACTGCATCAATATTGTACAAACCGCATCGTTAAAATCATTGAATGACAACCGGCCGGTCTGCGTTTATTAATAGATGCAGAAAGATCGTAATGAAAGGGGGCCCAAGTGGCGACTGCTCATAGATGGAATGGAATGAAAAATGTGGTGTTGTTTGTAATGCCGGCGCTGTTCTTCTACCTTCTGTTCGTGCTGATCCCCGCCGCCGGGGGGGTGTGGTACGGCATGACGAATTGGAATGGTCTGAACCCGGACTACCGCTTTGTAGGATTCAGTAATTATATCGAGGCCCTGACCGAAGATATCATCTTTCTCGATTCCGTCCTGTTTACCCTGAAGTATGTGTTTTTCATGGTGGTACTGCAGAACCTGTTGGCCCTGGCTCTGGCGGTACTGATAGAAGGGCGGCCGCGGGGCAAGGTCCTATTCAGAACAACCCTGTTCATGCCCAACATGATCAGTATGGTCATCGGGGGCTTTGTCTGGTTGTTCATCTTTACCCGGGTACTGCCGGAACTGGCGCGGTTCCCGGTCTTCTCATTTCTGGATCAGTCCTGGATCGGCAATCCGGCCTGGTCATTCTACGCCATTCTCATCGTTTCTTTATGGGTCGGGGTTGGATATCTAATGGTCATCTATATCGCGGCACTGCAGGGGGTGCCCTCTCAGTTGAAGGAGGCCGCCGAGATCGACGGGGCTTCGCGGGGCCGCGCCTTTCTCTCGGTGGTGCTGCCGATGATACTGCCGGCGGTTACCATTGGGGTGTTTCTCTCGCTGAATATGTCCTTCAAGGTCTTCGAGGTGGTGTATGCCCTTACCGGCGGCGGGCCCGGACGGGCGACCCAGGTAATTGCGCTGAATATCTTCGAAGAGGCCTTCAATATGAGTAACCGCTACGGCTATGCCAGCGCCAAGGCGACCCTGCTCTTTATTCTGGTATTTATCATTACCCTGATACAACTGCGAGTAATGAAAAAACGGGAGATAGAACTATGAGGACCAAGACTTCGGGCGGCACGCCTCTGTATTCGGTATTTGAAATGCTCAGTTACCTGATTCTGGGGGCCGCGACTCTGGTGGCTCTTTTCCCGATCGGTATGGCGGTGTTGAACTCCCTGAAAACCGACGGGGAGATAATGAACAATATCCTGGCCCTTCCGGCGGTGTTCAGATTCGGCAACTATGCGGAGGCCTTTGAGCTGACGCATTTCTTCAGAAGCATGCTGAATACCGTTATGGTGATCGGCACGGGGCTGGCCGGTATCGTCTTCTTTGGAGCGATGTCAGGATACAAACTCTCCCGCACCCGTACCCGCTTGAGCGGATTCCTGTTCGGCCTGTTCGTGATGTCCATGCTGATTCCTTTTCACTCGATCATGATCACTCTGACCAGGGTTGCCCGGGCGGTGCATGTGCAGGGCACTCCGACCGGACTGGGGCTTATCTACATCGGGCTGGGGGTGCCGATGTCCATTTTTCTGTATCACGGCTTCATCAAGTCGGTACCCCGCGAGCTGGATGAGGCAGCCCTGATCGACGGCTGCGGCGAGTTCCGCTTTTTCCTCACTATCGTATTCCCGCTGGTAGCACCGATTACTGTGACGGTGATGATTCTGAACACCCTCTGGATGTGGAATGACTTCCTGCTGCCGCTTATCATGATCACCGACAGCGACAGCTACACGGTCATGTTGTCGACGAATATTCTGTTCGGTCAGTACAGCAATAACGACTGGTCGGCTATTCTGGCCACCCTGGTGCTGGCCATGCTGCCGATGGTCACCCTGTACCTGTTTCTGCAGAAATATATTATGAAGGGAATCTCCGAAGGGGCCCTGAAGGGATAATGATGCATAGAAATGAGAATCACACAATCGAGGGATTCGTATCGGCCCGGGGAACGCAGCTGGTGGATGGAAACGGCCGCCCCGTACTGTTGCGGGGAGTGGGCCTGGGCAGCTGGTTTCTGCCGGAGGGGTATATGTGGAAAATGCCGGCTCAGGCAGACCGGCCCCGCCGCATGGAGCAGCTTATACTCGACCTGGTGGGTCGCCGGCGGGCCTCCGAGTTCTGGGAGACCTATTGGGACAACTTCATCACCGAAGAGGATGTGAAGCGGATTGCCGCCGAGGGCTTCAATTCTCTGCGCCTGCCGCTGAGCGCCCGCTATCTGACCGGCAGTGATGCGAGCTCCAAACTGCTGGAGCCGCGGATGGCCCGCATCGATGCCCTTATCGAGTGGTGCACCCGCCACCGGGTGTACATCATCCTGGATCTGCATGGAGCGCCGGGCGGACAGACCGGCACGAACATCGACGACTCGCCCCGCGACCAACCGGACCTGTTCCGCTTTCCGGAAAACGAGGAGCGCACGGTCGAGATCTGGCGGGCACTGGCCGAACGCTACAAGGATGAGGAGATTATCGCCGGTTACGATCTGCTGAACGAACCCCTGCCCGACTGGTTCGCAGAGTATAACCACCGGGTCCTGCCGCTCTACCGCCGGATAACTGCGGCTATCCGCAGTCTTGATGTGCGCCACATGATAATTCTAGAAGGGGTGCATTGGGCCACCGACTGGTCGATTTTTGAGGAGCCCTTTGACGACAACCTGATGCTGCAGTTCCACAAATACTGGAACAATCCCGACCGGGAGAGCATCG
>JAASTM010000123.1 GCA_021767325.1 Spirochaetales bacterium | reverse complement strand
TCAGGCATATTCAGGGTAAGCTTGTTATGCGCAACACTTCGGTAAGCAACGGGACTGCCCCGGCGCATATCGCTACCGCAATAGAAATAGAAAAGATAAATGCCGAGCTCTCCGGTCTCGACATGCAAGGGTCCGCTGCCGTCGGTCTGGTGCAGATCCGCAGCATGGACAGCAGTCTGAATATTGTCAACTCTATTATGCATAACAAGAGCACCAGAGAGTTCTCTTACCTGCTGCGGACATACGGCGGCAGCTGCTCTGTTAAGGATTCCGAATTAACAGCTGATTCTGCGTATGATGTGTACGGTTTCGAGCTTCATAACGATTCGGTCGCAATTCTGCAGAACAGCAGCCTTATACTGCAGCCTGGCGAGAATAATACTTACGGTATCACTGCCGAGGGCTCTGTAGTCTGCACCGTGCAAGAGAGCCGGTTGAAGGTTCGCCGAAAGCCCGGCCTGGGAGCGGGGGCGGACGAGGCTGGTACCGGAACTGTTGCGGTTGCCCAGGACACCGGAGCCGCGGATATAAAGCTGGTCAACAACCTCTTCAGCGGCTGGGATCTGCTCTTGAATACTCCGACCAGATCTGCCAGAACGACCGAAGAGCTGGAAGCCGAGGTACCGCCCTTCGACAAAAAGACCCCGCACAAAGGGAATCGGGTAGAGTAGTCAAGCCGGGTTTGTGATCAACGCTCAGCTCCGGCCAACCTCCCGCTTGTATTCCGGGCGAAACCGGTCAGTGTTTTCAAGGCCCCAGCACACTATCCCCCCTCAAAAAAAAAGAGCTGTCCGGGATATCTATCCTGAACAGCTCTCTGTTTTTTAATCCTGCGAGCGCGTGCCGCCTTGTCTTGGAACTCCTGTTTACTGCCTACTGCCGCTGGAACTCACCGGTGCTGGTACGTTTCCAGAGTCCGGAATAAGGCCCAGTTGCTACATAAAACTCATTCGGTACACTGCTTGCATACACTTGAAAGCCCAAAGAATCCGATAAAATAGGATAGTTCGCTGCAAAAGAATCTGTTGTTGAATTAGTAGTTATTGAAGGACGACTCACTTCTGAGTCAGTGATAGTACTCTCTATTCTCATCTCATTATAAGCATAGGTTTCAGTTCCAAATATAAGAAAATCATTACTGTCTATTGTGACAATGTCAGCACTTGATTCTACAGGTTTATCGATTGCATCATCAACAAAATTCCAATTTTCACCATCTGTACTTGTAAAAATCTGCTTTGAACTAGTTAATAAGAATAAATTAGTAGTGCCATCAGAAGTTATCGATAAATAATCTCCACTCACACTCTGTCCACTAAAGCTTAAAGTAGTAATTTTATTAAGTGAATCGAAGGTTCCCGAATATATTGATGATGAAGAAATAAGAAAGGAAGTGGCTCCCAATGATGTACCATCATAGACATCATCCTGAAAAGCTTGAAGGTGATAGGTACTAAAATCATTGGTTGTTCTTATTTCGTGAATTCGATTTCCATCTCCATCTAATTGATCGATTTCTAGAGCATAAGCTCCATCCATCGAAAAGAGGTCTATATCATTATTCGTTGGAGGTTGATCAAATCCGCTTGTAGACCATGAACTTCCATTCCATCGTTTTAATACGCCATTGTCTAAATCATCATTTATGAAATAAGCATATAAATCATCACTGTAATCGACCATACCGCCCCAAGCAGTACCTCCACCGATTGATCTCCAGCTATCATCACCAGCTTTTTCCCATATTTCACCTCCCGTACGTGCATAGACAGTTCCATTAGTTTCCACAACCTGCTGCACAGATAATTCTGATATTCTCGAATCAATCTGCTTCTCCTCCTGGCTGATGGCGTAGTAGATGCCGACGCCGTCCTGGTTACAGCCGGCTGAGAGCAGGACTGCCAGTACTACGACTGCCGCAGCCAGAAAACCGGTGAAAGATGTATATTTGGATGCTCTGTATTTCAAAAAACTCATAGTCGTTATCCTCAATTAGGAAAAGTGGTAGCGGGCGGAAAAGCTTAGCTCGAGATAATTTCCGAAAGCGGAGTTTTCGGATTTATCCCCAAAGTAGATTTCGGGGGTCCACCAGTAATCCAGGGTAGCGCCGAGGCCCCATTCCGCATTCAGGTTGTAGTAAGCCGAAACACCTGGAATCACGATCGGCCCCATGTACAGCTGGTCCTGGACGCGGTTGATTACGAAACCGCCGTGCAGCGAAACCGGAAACTCGAAAGATCCGGATTTGAACAGATATTCGGCGAACATGGTGATCGGAATCAGACTGTGGACATACCCGTTGGGTGTAAAGGAGAACGAGCCAGCCAGTTCGACTCCCAGGGCAAAGCGCGGGGTAAGATAACTGCCCCAGCTGAGCGAACCGCTGCCGCCCAGGCTCAGTTGCCCTAAGGCCGGTTCAAAAGTACTGACATCATCGTTATCGCTTGCGGCGGGAAAGTGGAAAAACAGGGGCAGAAACAGGCCCGCATCGATGGTGAAAATTTGGCTGCCCAAACCATAGGCTTCCAGGAACTCTTCGTCCTCTGGATACCCCTCGGGGGGTGGTTCTTTTTCCTCGGGACGCTCCTGTAATCCTCCGTCAGGATCCTGCTCGGAAGGGCTTTGCTCTTCCTGAGCACATACTGAGAACGGAACAAGGCTCGCAAAGAACAAAATTAGCAGCAGAGACACATAAGTACGCAGTTTTGACATATATCCTCAATCTTCCTTGGTTTCGTGCTAGAATCTGTTTGAGTTGAATAGTAACACTACAACCCCCTTTTATCAACAGGAGTGCAATTACTATAATAAAATAGTATAGTATATTATAATTATGCTATACATAGACATGGAAAAGGAGAGTGTATATGTCTGCTGAAATTATCGATGGAAAAGAACTGGCAAAAACTATGCGGGCTGAAATCGCTGAAGAAGTGGAAAAGCTCAGTGCGCAGGGAGTAACACCTGGACTCGGGGTTGTCCTGGTAGGAGATGATCCGGCCAGCAATTCATATGTAAAAGCAAAAGAAAAGGCGTGTGATAAAGCCGGTATTTATTCGGACGACAATCGTCTTCCAGCCGATACCAGCGAAGAGGAACTGCTGAAGATTATCGATCGGATGAACAATGACCCCAAAATCCACGGGATACTGGTCCAGCTGCCGCTTCCCGACCACATAGACGAAGAAAAGGTGCTTTTGCGCATCAAGCCGGAAAAGGATGTGGACGGATTTCACCCATTTAACGTAGGCAAAATGATGCTAGGACAGCAGGCATTTCTGCCCTGTACACCTCATGGGGTTATCCAAATGTTGATTCGATCAGGAGTTAAAACCAAGGGAGCCCATGCAGTGATCGTCGGCCGCAGCAACATAGTCGGCAAACCATTGGCCAACATGCTGCTGCAGAAAGCCGAAGGTCGAAATTCAACAGTCACCGTCTGTCACTCCGCTACCAAAGATATGGCATCGATAACTACGCAAGCAGATATCCTGATCGCCGCGGCCGGTAAGCCCGAGATGATCACCGCCGACATGGTCAAACCGGGTGCAGTTGTAATCGACGTCGGTGTGAACCGGGTCGAAGATTCCTCCAAAAAGAAAGGCTACCGTCTGGTAGGGGATGTAGATTTCGAAGCCATAAAGGAAAAGGCATCCAAGATCACTCCTGTGCCCGGGGGTGTCGGGCCTATGACCATCACCATGCTGCTGTACAACACCCTCGAATCGGCCAGAAATCATATGAATGCGGAAAAATAGGACCGAATTCGATACTCTTCGAACCTCTATCGGTGCGTTCGGTCAGAAACGTCCGATAGAGGTTGTGTAATACTCAAGAGCTCGCACTTCTCATTTTTTGACGGCTGTGGTACGATAGCTCTCGATCTTACCCATGGGGGCCCTTCATGAATAATCGTAATCTCAAACAGCAGTATCGTAAACTGCAGGAAGATAATTTCCCCGTAACAATGGAAATAAGTTTTGGCGAAGATTCATTTCGCCAGAGTTTGCGCTTTGAAAAAGTAACCTGGACAATTGCCGGCGAAAAGCAAGGCTTGCGATACGGTGAAAACCCCCATCAGAAGGCTGCGCTCTACCGCCTGGTAAACGGCAATCTGGTACTCGGCGATGTGGCGGCAGTCTCCCCTGAAGCTGCACTTGTTTCCGAAGCCGAATTGAAAAAATCCGGCAAGCATCCGGGTATGATCAACATCACGGATGTAGACAGCGCATTGAACATCCTGCGCTATTTCCCAGACGAACCGACCACAGTCATAATCAAACACAACAACCCCTGCGGTGTGGCACAACGGCCCGATCTGGCCGAGAGTTATCAGGCTGCTTTTATGGCCGACCCGATAGCCGCTTTCGGCGGGGTAGTGGCTGTCAATCGCGAGATAGACAAGGCAACCGCAGAAGAAATAAGCACGCACTATACCGAAGTCGTGGCAGCACCTGCCTACAGCGATGCGGCCATGGAGGTACTCGAAAAAAAGAAAAATCTCCGGATTATGGAAATCAGAAATATTGACCGTCTCCGGCAGCTGACTGCGGCTCCACATGTCGATTTCCGCTCCCTGATCGACGGAGGCTTGATTGTACAATGGTCGTATACCACCCGCATCCTTTCGGCAGATGATTTTCTACCGGCGGAAACCGACTACAAAGGCACGCACTACGCGATCAAGCGCAGTCCGAACCACCGGGAGCTGCAGGACCTCCTGTTCGGCTGGCAGGTCGAAAGCGGAGTAACCAGCAATTCGGTTCTCTACGTGAAAAACCGCACGACAGTGGGAATCGGAACAGGCGAACAGGACCGGGTAGGCTGTGCCGAGATAGCCCGGGACAAGGCTTACGCAAAAAGCAGAGCACGCGTTGCGCTCTCCCAATTCGAATGCTCCTATCAGGAGCTGCGTACATCCCAGCAGGAGGAAGTCGACCGCTATCTATCCGAGTTTCACGGTGATATCAAAGGTAGTGTGATGGTTTCGGATGGCTTCTTTCCGTTCAGAGATGGAGTCGAAGTTGGGCTGCGAGAGGGAGTAACCGCGGTGGTACAGCCCGGCGGTTCGGTGAGAGATTTCGAATCGATCGAAGCGTGCAACGAATACGATGCCGCCATGGTTTTTACAGGCGAGCGCTCCTTTAGGCACTAGCCGCACCGATACTACAGCATTAAGGGTTTACCAACATATGAAGATAAATCGGAAAATTGTTTTAAGCCTAACAGCGGCCGCGCTGCTCACCCTGATAATAGGCGGCGGCTGGCTAAACCTGCATATTAAACTCCTGCAGATCCGGGCAGACCTGCAGCGCTATAACCGCAGTCTAGGCGACGAGATCGAAAGCCAGCAATCAACGCTCAAAAAAATCGGCCTGAATCAAAGCATTCTCTTCGAAAAACTGAATGAGAGCCGCGATGCCCTGGAGCTTCCGCAGGCAGAGGCAATAACGCTACAGTCGGACAAGCAGGCCGGTTCCGCGAGTAGTGAAGGCTCAAGCGGGCTTAAAAATGATGATGCTCTTTTTTTTGATGGAATCAATTATTTAGAGGGTTATTATCAGAGTAAGGCCGCCGAAAAGAGTTTTGCCATGTTTCTAAAAAACCGTAAGCTTCGGGACACTATAGAAACTATGGAGTTAGAGTTTCAGGAGATAGACGATCAGCGTTACACCCTACTGCACCAGGAAAAGCGCCTGTTTGTGCTGGATGCCGCCGCCGGGCAGTCAAGTCCCCAGCTCAAAATCACCTCGCTGCTCCGCAAAGAAGAGCACTTCGATCTCCACGGCAGTAAGCAGACAGTAGATCAATCACTTCAGTTCATCCGGACCGAGTTCGACAGAATTCAGCAACACATTCGTGCATTCCGTCAGAAGGTCGATGTGTGCGTGCAGCTTACCAGTGACGCTGAGTTTTCACAGCTGCTGGCGGAGAAAAACCTCAGGATCATACCGCCGGAGGAACAATCCCCCTCCGGTCTTGAAATCGATTTCGAGCGGATCGAATGGCGGATCAAGCATGCCGGATCAAACGGTAATGAGGGCGGTTGGATCAGTTCCTTCGGAGTAAACTTTCAGGGCGGCTCCTTCTTTCTAAATGCCGACACTTTCAAGACCCCCAGCGAGTTCGAAAGCGCACTGCTGCAGCACACCCGCGACATCGACGACCGGACTCCCCGGGAGATTGCAGCCGCCGAGGCTATAAAACGGATAAAAACGGTATCGGAGGATCCTGCATTCCAGACATTTCTCTCGGAAAACGGTTTGCAGATGAACAGCCAGCCGCGGGAAAATGGAGATTACTTTTACTTCGATCTGCGCAAGGAAAACGGAGAGCGGTACGGTGCATTTGCGGTGCTCAAGAAACACGGCAAGATATACCTCACCGACCGGGAAGATGTAGTAATCTCGGAACTCAAAACCATCGGGACAAAAGTACATTTTTCCCGGAGATCTACCGATTCGATATTCGGTACGGATCCCGATTCGAACTCCGCCCTGAATAGTCTTCCAGATCCCGCTTCGATCTCGAAGGCCGGGAACAGCAGCGAGACGATTATTCTGCTGTGCGGCACCCACGAAAAAAACGCCGATACCATGATGATCGCCCGTCTTTCCGAAGAAGACGGAATACGACTGATCAGCATTCCCCGGGATATATACTACAAACAACGCAAAATAAGTTCATATTACCGCCTGTATGGCATTGATAAGCTGCGGTCGGTGATCGAAGAGCTCACAGGAGTACGGTTCGACGGCCATATCACCGTCGACATGTATGCGTTTAT
>JAASTM010000122.1 GCA_021767325.1 Spirochaetales bacterium | reverse complement strand
CATCAAGAAGGCGAAGCTGGCCGGAGGAATTTTGCAGGCCGACCGAATAGTGTTTTTGAATCATTTCAAAGGTCATATGGAAGCCGGCTTCGGCGGTGCAATCAAGAATATGTCCATGGGATGTGCCTCGATCGCCGGAAAACGGGAGCAGCACGCCTCATCAAAGCCGGTGGTCAACCGAGATAACTGCGTCGGCTGCCGTCAGTGTTATAATGCTTGTCCGGTGAGCGCAATCACAATGGAGGACCACAAGGCGGTCATCGACTATGAACTATGTATCGGCTGCGGACAGTGTGTGGCCGCCTGTAACTACGAGGCTATGGAACCCGGTTCGAGTGAAGACACCCAGATCTTCATTCAAAAAGTAACCGAGTATGCATATGCGGTTCACAAATATTTTAAAGAGAAGGCCTTCTACATCAATCTGGCCATGAATATCACCCCCGATTGCGACTGCTGGCCGGCTAATGACGTGCCGCTGGTCGAAGATGTCGGTATTTTTGCAGGCGGAAACCCGTTTGCCCTGGATAAGGCCACCCTCGACAAGGTCAGCGAATCGAAAGCACAGCAGAACAGCCGTCACTATGAGAAACTGCACGGCGGTCACAACCTCTTTCAGGAGGTGTACGAACATATCCACAGCGATACTACCTTTGAGTACGCCATTCAGCAGTTCGATGTGTCGCTGCAGTACTCGCTGCGCACGATCAAATAACGGGCTGGACGGAATGACTGCGCTCCTTCTCACTGCAATCTATATAACAGCCAGCTTTACCCAGGGGGTGACCGGCTTCGGCTTCGGGCTGTTGTCGGTTCCCCTGGTCTCGCTTCTGTTCAGTCCGGGGGATGCGGTCGGAATGAATGCGATTGTAGGCACCACTAACTGTGTGTATGCATTCATATTGCTACGCAAGTTGGTAAAGTACAGACAGACCCTCTGTCTGTTTCTCATGAGCGCGTTGTTTGTGCCTGCCGGGGCTTACTTTCTGGTGTATGTAAACAAGCATATTGTTTTGGTTATTATGGGGCTGATGGTGGTGGCGGTCACGCTACGAGAGTTCAATCCGAACCGGAATCCCGACTCACCGATTTTCCATTCGCGGTTCTCGCTCCTGTTTCCCGCCCTGGCAGGACTATTAGGCGGTGCTTTTACCGCTCCCGGATCGGCCATAGTACCGTATATGTTCGCCCGTGAGCGGGACCCCCACATAGCCCGGGCGAATCTGCAGTTTTTCTTTACCCTCATCAGCGGGTTGGTGATTGCATCCCATCTCTGGACCGGTAATTTGAACCACCAGAATGCATTGAGGGCTCTGCCGTTCATCCCGCTCGTATTTCTGTTTACCAAACTCGGATCAATGACAGCCTTCAGGGTCCGGCGTGATATATTTCGCCGCATCGTGAATATTGCTTTGCTGTTACTCGGCTTCTATCTTATAATAAAAAACGGAACAATAATTTTTCGTTGACAACTGCCCATATCTGTGGTCTACTTACTTATAGAAAGAAAATAAACATTTTTAAAGGAGGAAAGGGAGGAACATGAAAAAATTCACTGTTTTTTCTATCGTACTGATTGCTCTGCTTGCTGTACTGGCAATGCCGGTTGTAGCCGGTGGACAACAGGAAGCGGAACAGAAAGAAGTAACTCTTAACTGGCCCTGTATTTGGGTTGGTGAAGATGCAAAGGCAGATGCGGTAGCAGACATTGTTGCTGAGTTCAACGAAGAGTATGCCGGTCAAATCAAGGTGCAAATTGAAGAGATGCCCTCTTACGATATCTATGACAAGAAGATCCTTGCTCAGATTTCGGGTGGAGAGGTACCTGACATTTTTACCCTGAAGTGGAATCCGGATACCAAAGATTTTTACTCCGGTGACATCCTGGTAGACTTTAGCGAAGATCTGGCCGGCAGCTGGGGCGACCGCTTCGATCCCAGTATTGTAAACGAGGTAACCCTCGACGGCGCGACCAAGGTAATTCCCTACGAAATGGCTATTACCCCCATATGGTACAATGCCGATCTGTTTGCAGAAGCCGGAATCGACGGTTTCCCGGAAACCTACGATGAATTCTGGGACGCCTGCGAAAAGCTGAAAGCTATCGACGTAACCCCGACTTCACAGATGACCGGTGGAGCTAATGCCTGGACCAGTATGCTGTGGTACTCCCACATCATGGCCAGCGTCGGCGGTCCCGACATCTGGGACAAACCCCTGTCGGATCCTGCTTATGTCGAAGGCGCTGAGATCCTGAAGCGGCTCTACTCGAACGGAAACACCACCAAAGATGCCATCGGCGGCGGGCCTGCAATTCCTTCCGGCCACTACCTGGCTGAGAGAACTGCAATTTTCTGCAACGGCCCCTGGTTCATCGGTAATATTCGCGAAAATGCCCCCGAAGTATATGAAACAACCGAGCTGACTTCTGCTCCGGCAATTGCAGGCGGCGAATCGGGTGCACAGGTCGGATTTATCCAGACTGTTCTAGCTTCCGGCGCAACCGACGATCCGGCCAAGCGCGAAGCCGCGGTTACTTTCCTGCAGTACATGAGCCAGCCCGAGAACGTAAAACGCATCTCCATGGATTCCGGTGCCCTGATGGTTCCGAAGTTTACCTTTGATGCAAGCGACGAGGTTGATCCCCTGCAGAAGAAATTTGTTGAAGCGCAAGAAAATGCTTCTTTCGTAGTAAGCCATATGGCTGGTAAGTTCCCCGCTTCTGTAGTACAGGAGTTCGGAGCAGCTCTGGACCAGATGGCCCTGGGAAAAGCTACTCCTGAAGAGTTCGTACAGATGCTGGAAGCTGCCAACGAGTAACAGCTTTTCCTACATGTGATTATTAGCACACAATGACGGACGAGGGCTTAACGGCTCTCGTCCACTTTATAAGGAGCCCCCCTTATGTTGGTGAAGAATAAAAACTGGAAGTGGATATTAATTTTCATGCTTCCAATTACCGCAATGTATATTGCATTTTTTATCTATCCGTTCGGGTTCGTTTTTTTCTCGAGTCTCACCAAATGGAACGGTATCAGCGCAATGGAGTTCGTCGGTTTCAAGAACTATGCCTCGCTCTTCAAGAGCTCGACACTTCAAATCTCGGTGCGCAACAATATTTTCTGGGCCCTTTCGCTTGGTTTTCTGCAAATCGGGTTGGCGACAATCATTGCATTTATCCTGGCGCGTAGGCCGCTATTCTGGAAGAGTCTGCGAACCGTATATTTTATTCCGAAGGTCATCTCCGGGGTTGCTATCGCAATGCTGTGGAAGGCGGTCTACAACGCCGAGTATGGTGCTTTGAATGCTGTCCTGAGTCTTATTACCGGAAATGAATGGTCACATAACTGGCTTGGTGAGTTTGCAACCGCGCTTCCGGCGATCATTGCGCAGGAAGTCATGTACATCGGGTATTTCATGATCATTATCCTGGCCGGGGTTATGTCGATTCCTACCTCCTACTACGAAGCGGCTGAAATAGACGGTGCATCTGTCTGGCAGCAGGAGACCCTGATTACACTGCCGGTAGTGTGGGGAATTATCGTAACGGCGATGACCCTGGCTATGGCTTACGGACTACGGCACTTCGAAGCCACTTTCCTGATGACCGGCGGAGGACCGGGGCACAGTACTTCGACCCTGGCGCTGATGATGTATGACAAGATCGGAGCTCGCAAGCTCGGGCAGGCCAGTACTATTGGAACGATACTTGTTGTGGTCGGTTTTTTTGTAATTGTCACTTTGAACCAAACCCTCGGCCGCAAAAGCCTTACCGGGGAAGACCAATAGGACGTAGAGGTGGAGAATACTATGAATAAAATTAGAACTATTATAATAGAAGTGTTTAAATGGGCGTACCTCTTGTTCTTTTTCCTGATAGCAGTACTCCCGCTAATCTGGCTGATTCTCACTTCATTCAAGACCGAGGCAGAATTCAATACCGCTCCGCTGGCCATGCCGGCGATGTGGCAGTTCGAAAACTACATAAACGCCGTCAGTGTGGCCAATATGCATGTGCTGTTTATGAACTCGATTATTATTGCAACCACCGCCACACTCCTGAATCTCTTTGTAACCTCCTTGGCCTCGTTTGTCATATCGAGAGAAGAGTTTGCATTCAAACAGACCATATCGAATGTGATTGTCGCCGGTGTGTTGATGCCGATTGTGGCATTCATGGTGCCGTATCTGACCATCATCCGTAATCTGGGTTTATATGACACCCGCATGGCACTAGTCATCACATATGCGGCCATCAATATCCCCATTTCGTTCTTTCTCATAAAGTCATTTATGGTGAACATTCCCAAAGATTTGGAGGATGCCGCAATAATCGACGGCTGTACTTTTGCACAACGTTACACCAAGGTGGTATTGCCGCTCTCGCGATCGGGCCTGGTAACCGCCGGTACGCTCACCTTTATCTGGTCGTGGAACGAGTTTATTTACGCACTTCTGTTGACCTCATCAAGCAGTGTGAGGACCATCCAACTGGGTATCAGTTTTTTTACTACCCAGTTCCGCAGCGACTATCCCTCGATGTACGCAGCGGTTGTCCTTACTATGATTCCGAGTATCATTGTGTACGTGTTCTTCCACGATAAGATCATCAGCGGCTTGACCGCTGGGGCGGTCAAGGGATAAACCTAACACACAGCAAAACTTCAACGGCGTTCGACTACGGGCGCCGTTTTTTATAAAGGGTTAACTATATGCAAGCACAGGTTGCGAACATCAGCGAGGAACTTCTGCAGGTACAGCGCTCAGAAGACTCCCTCCGTGTATACTTCAAAGGCAAACGGATAATCGAACACAGTAAATCGAATCCCTGTCTCGTCCTTGGAAAGGGACAGGCTGTGTATCGAAGCCAGCATGCGAATTACAAAATAAAGGACAAGCTTCTTCAAAAACAGGCTGTTCAGGATTTACAGGTGAGCGTGGAGGAGCAGCAACGGGTTGTTCTACAGGATGTAAACGGCCTCCAGCTGCAGTGCTCCGTGGAAGGCGGCGAACTCTATATCAGATTTTCATCTGCTGACGGAGAGGAGTTAGGCTTCAACCGGGTATGGCTGAACCTGGCCGCCGAGCAGGACGAACATCTGTACGGCTGCGGCGAGCAGTACTCGCGCCTCGACTTGAAGGGCAGCAAGGTCCCGCTATGGGTAGAGGAACAGGGGGTGGGCCGCGGCAAGGGGCTGATTACCACTTTTGCAAACATCCACTCCAGCGCCGGGGGGCACTGGTATTCAACCTATTATCCGGCTACCAGCTTTGTCAGCTCCAGGGGCTGGTACTGTTATGCCGAGGCCAGTGCGTATGCCGAATTCGATTTCAGCTCGTCGAAAGGTTACAGTCTGCATTTCTGGGAGCTGCCGAGCATCCGCATAGGGGTAGAAGCGGACTTCCGTGCGGCCGCTGCGGCACTCAACCAGATCCACGGAATTCAGCCGCCGCTGCCCGAATGGACCTACGACGGGATGTGGCTCGGGGTTCAGGGCGGCCGCGAGGAGATTGAGAGAAAACTCGACGATGCTCGCGCAGCGGGAGTACAGGTCGGCGGACTCTGGACCCAGGATTGGGAAGGGAAGCGGGTCACCGCCTTCGGTAAGCAGTTGATGTGGAACTGGAAATATGCGCAGGACCAGTACCCCCAGCTTCCGGAGCAGATCAAAAGCCTCAATGAACGAGGAGTTCGCTTTCTGGGGTACATCAATCCCTTTCTCGCCATCGAGGAGGACCTTTATGAGGAGGCCAGTGAAAAGGGCTATCTTATAAAAAATGCGAAGGGTGAGGATTATCTGATTGAAGTAACTACCTTTCCGGCAGCCCTGCTCGACCTGACCAACCCCGAGGCCTTTGAGTGGATAAAGGGAATCATAAAAGAGCACATGATCGGTATCGGGCTGGATGGTTGGATGTGTGACTACGGTGAATATCTGCCGACCGATGCAGTACTATATTCAGGTGAGAGCGCCGAGACGTTCCACAACCGATATCCGGTTGAATGGGCCCGGGCCAACCGTGAGGCGGTGGAAGAGGTCGGAGCACTCGGGAAAATCGTGTTTTTCAACCGTTCCGGCTATAATCAGGCCTCCCGGTATGCACTTTCATACTGGGGCGGTGACCAGCTGGTGAACTTTTCGCTAGGTGACGGTCTGGCTACCGCAATCACCGCCGGAGTCTCGGCCGGGTTCAGCGGTGTAGGATTCTACCACAGCGACCTGGGCGGGTTTACCTCGCTGGGATGGATCAAGCGCAATAAGGAGACCTTTCTGCGCTGGGCGGAGTTTGCACCCTTCAATCAGATCATGCGCTCGCATGAAAGCAACCGTCCGGATAACTGCTGGCAGTTCAACTCCGACCAGGAAACCCTGGATCATCTGGCCCGTATGACCCGTCTGTTCACCATGCTCAAACCCTACCACCTGCAGGTTGCCCGGGAATACGCCGACACGGGGCTGGCGGCCAATCGTCATCCGGCGCTGATGTATCCCGGTGATGAGCACCTGCATAAGCTGAAATACGAGTATATGTACGGGAGCGACCTGCTGGTAGCCCCGGTGTATAAAAAAGGCAAGCAGAATCACAGTGTATATCTGCCGGATGACGTATGGGTTCATCTGTGGAGCGGACGGGAATACAGCGGCGGTAATGTAAGGGTCGCCGCCCCAATCGGACACCCGCCGGTCTTCTACCGCAAGGCTTCGCAGTTCACAGAGCTGTTTGATAAGATCAGAGGCGAGCTGAGTTAGTATACAGCGGGTTTCTCATTAAACTGTGACGGTATATGCCGATTATAGTAATATGAGGACCCGCCGTTTTTATTTTTGGCTTATTTTCTTTCTCATCTGTTCAGCGGTGCTTTCCGCACAGGAAGCGCGTGAGTCT